>DASQGM010000360.1:0-8686 GCA_035632615.1 bacterium
TTGGGGCTCAAGGTGGAGATCTCGAAGGTGCCGTACGCGGTGGATTGAACAGTCGACGCCAGGGCATCATCGTGAGCTCCTCGCGTCACGTGATCTTTCGTTCCTCTGGTGCGGATTTTGCTGAGGTGGTCAGGCGAGAGGTCGTCGCGCTGCACAATCGCATCAAAGCTGAGCTCTAGGGTGTGAGGCGGTCGACGCCGGAGCGGATGGCAGGGTTTGTTCCGGACCTAGGTAAACACAGCGATGGAATGGAGCCGCGCGGGCTGAGACCCTACGACGTCATCAGGACGAAGCGCGACGGCGCCGAGCTGCCGCCGGAGGCGATCGCCGGGTTCGTGGCCGGCTATCTGCGCGACGAAGTGTCGGAGGCGCAGATGGCGGCGCTGCTGATGGCCGTCTGCCTTCGAGGGATGAGCGAGCGGGAGACGGCCGCGCTCACGACGGCCATGGTCGAGAGCGGCGAGACCCTCGATCTCAGTGGGATTCGGGGCCGGACGGTGGACAAGCACAGCACCGGCGGCGTGGGGGACAAGACGTCGCTGGTCGTGGTGCCGCTCGTGGCGAGCGCGGGCGTGCGCGTCGCGAAGCTCTCCGGCCGCGCACTCGGACACACCGGCGGCACGCTCGACAAGCTCGAGGCGATCCCCGGCTTCCGCACGGAGCGGTCCCCGGCGGAGCTCATCGCCCAGGTCAACCGCGTCGGCTGCGCGATCGTGAGCCAGTCGGCCCGCCTGGTGCCCGCCGACAAGCGCCTCTACGCGCTGCGGGACCTGACGGCGACGGTCGACAGCGTGCCGTTGATCGCGTCGAGCGTCATGAGCAAGAAGATCGCGGCCGGGAGCAGCGCCATCGTGCTCGACGTCAAGGTGGGCAGCGGCGCGTTCATGAAGGCGCTCGACGACGCCCGCGCCCTCGCCCGGGCCATGGTCGCGATCGGGCGCGCCGCGGGCCGTCGCACCGTCGCCGTGCTGACCCGCATGGACCAGCCGCTCGGCCGGGCGATCGGGAACGCGCTCGAGGTCGCGGAGGCCGTGCACGCGCTGCGGGACGAGGGCCCCGAAGATCTGCGGGAGCTGTGCCTGTCGCTCGGGGCCCAGATGGCGGTGCTGGGCGGCGTCGCGGCCGACCCGGTGCAGGCGCGGGCGCTGCTTGCGGAGCGGGTTGCGTCCGGAGACGCCGTGCGGAAATTCGCCGAGATGGTCGCGGCGCAGGGTGGCGACCCCGCCGCGGTGGAAGACCCGGGGCGGCTCCCGCACGCGCCGATCGCCGAGGCGGTACGGGCGCCCGACGACGGCGTGGTCGACGGCGTGGACGCCGAGATGCTGGGCAACGCCGCGATTGCGCTCGGCGCCGGGCGGGCGAGGGCCGGCGACCGGATCGACCCCGGGGCCGGGCTCGTGTTGGAGCGAAAGGTGGGGAATTCGGTGCGCCGCGGCGAACCGCTCGCGGTGCTCCACACATCCGACCGCGGGCGTCTGGACCGGGCCGCGCAGATGGTCGCCGCCGCGTACCGCATCGGGGCCGGGACGTTCGCGGCGGGGCCGCTCGTGATCGAGACGATCGAGTGAGGGGGACGGTATGACGTTTCGGAAGGTGGGCGTGGTCGGGTGCGGCCTGATGGGCGCGGGCATCGCGGAGGTCGCGGCGGGCGCGGGGCTGCCGGTGCTCGTTCGCGAGGTGTCCGACGCGGCGCTCGCGGGCGGCCTCGGGCGGATCGATCGCTCGATGGCGCGCGGCGTGGAGCGCGGCAAGCTGAGCGCGGCCGATCGCGACATCGCTCGCGGCCGCATCCGCGGGACGACCCGGCTCGCCGACCTCGCGGGGTGCGACATCGTGTGCGAGGCGATCATCGAGAACATGGACGAGAAGAAGGCGCTGTATCGGGAGCTCGACGGCATCTGCCCTCCGTCCACGGTGTTCGCGAGCAACACCAGCTCGCTCAGCATCACGGAGATGGCGTCCGTGACGCGACGCGCGGAGCGCTTCCTGGGGCTGCACTTTTTCAACCCGGTGCCGGTGATGAAACCGGTGGAGATGGTGCGGGGGCTCCGCACGGCGGACGGGACGCTCGCGGCCGCCCGCGCGTTCGCGGAGCGGCTCGGCAAGACGGTCGTGGCGTGCAAGGACTACCCCGGCTTCATCGTCAATCTGCTCCTCGTGCCGTACCTGCTCGACGCGATTCGGGCGCTGGAGTTGGGCGTGGCCAGCAAGGAGGACATCGACGCCGCGGTCACGCTCGGCCTGAACCATCCGATGGGGCCGCTTACGCTGCTGGACTTCGTCGGCATCGACACGACGTACTACATCGCCGAGGCGATGTTCGCGGAGTTCAAGGACGCGCGGTACGCCGCCCCGCCGCTCATGCGCAAGATGGTGCTCGCCGGTCTGCACGGGCGGAAGACGGGGCGGGGGTTCTACGACTACGCGAAGGCGTAGCGCCCGCCCCTCGCCGAGCCCCGTGGCGGATCCCCATCTCGATCTCCTCGACTGGAAGCGCCGGATCTTGGACCTGTATCGTGAGGTCCGCGCGGCCCGAGACGTCCGGGGGGCCTGGCGGCGCTGGCGCGCCACCCGCGACGCCTTGTTCGCGGCGCATCCCCAAACGCCGTTGCCGCCAAGGGTCCGCCGGCGGTTCGTCGGTCTGTCCTACTTTCCCTACGATGCCGAGGCCCGCGTGCTCGCCGCGGTTCGTCGCCGTCCGCCGGCGCGGGTCGAACTCGCGGACGCGGACGGCCGCGCGTTTTCGATGACCCGCTTTGCGACCGCGTCGTTCACGCTGCGCGGACGGGCGCTCACGCTCGACCTGTACTGGGTGGAGGGATACGGCGGCGGCGTGCTGCTGCCGTTTCGGGACGCGACGAGCGGCCGGGAGAGTTACGGCGCCGGCCGCTACGTGCTGGACACGGTCAAAGGCGCGGACCTCGGATCCCGGGGCGACCGGCTCGTGCTCGACTTCAACTTCGCGTACAATCCGTCGTGCGCGTATGATCCGCGCTGGAGCTGTCCCCTGCCGCCGCCGGCCAACTGGCTCGGCGTGCCGGTGCGCGCGGGAGAGCGGGCTCCGGTTGACCCGCCGTCGCGTGTGGCGGCGCGCCGCGCGCAGGACCGGTCCGGGCCGCGGACGAATACCCGTCCGAGGTGATTGCGTGGAGTTCGACCTCGGCGAGGAGCACCGTCTCGTCCAGTCCACGGTTCGCGAATGGGCGACGTCGCGGTTGTTGCCGCTCGCGGCCGAACTCGATCGCACCGGCCGGTATCCTCCCGAACTGATCCGGGAACTGGGCGACCTCGGGCTCACCGGCGTGTTCGTCCCGGAGACCTACGGCGGCGGCGGGATGGACACGATCTCGTACGCGATCGTGATCGAGGAGATCGCCCGCGCGGAGGCCGCGCTCGCGGCGGTGCTCTCGGTCCAAAACTCGCTCGACTGCTACCCGATCCTCGCGTTCGGCTCCGAGGCGCAGAAGCGGCGGTACCTGCCCGATCTCGCACGCGGCCGCCGGTTGGGGTGCTACTGCCTGACCGAGCCGACGGCCGGGTCCGACGCCGGCGCGCTCAGGACGACGGCGCGCGCCGACGGGGATGACTGGGTCCTCAACGGGACCAAGATCTTCGTGACGAACGGCGTCGAGGCCGAGGTGCTGATCGTCTACGCCAGGACCGGCGAGGAGGCCCGCAGCCGCGGCATCAGCGCGTTCATCGCGGAGAAGGGCGATCCGGGGTTGTCGGTCGGCAAGATCGAGCACAAGCTGGGGATTCACGCCAGCAGCACGTGCGAGATCGTCCTGCAGGACTGCCGGTTGCCGAAGGACCGCCTCCTCGGCGAGCGCGATCGGGGCTTCCGCGTGGCGATGGCGACCCTCGACGGCGGGCGGATCGGCATCGCGGCCCAGGCGCTCGGGATCGCGCGCGCGGCGCTCGAGGACTCGGTCGCCTACGCGAAGGAGCGCCGGCAGTTCGACCGGCCGATCGCGGAGTTTCAGGCGACCCAGTGGAAGCTCGCGGACATGGCGACCCGGATCCAGGCCGGCCGGCTGCTGACGTACCGGGCCGCGTGGATCCGGGATCAGGGGCGCCGGCACACGAGCGAGGCTTCGATGGCGAAGCTGTTCGCGTCGGAGACGGCGATGTGGGCGGCGACGCAGGCGGTGCAGATCTACGGCGGCTACGGGTACATCCAGGACTACCCCGTGGAGCGGCACATGCGCGACGCCAAGATCACGGAGATCTACGAGGGCACGTCGGAGATCCAGCGCATGGTCATCGCCCGGCATCTCCTCGGCGACCAGTAGCCCGCGGCGCGCCCGCGGGTATCCACGGCACGAAGAAGGAGCGTCGAATCGATGAACGTCGTTGTGTGCGTGAAACACGTCCCGGACACCGAAGCGCCGATCCGCATCCGGGGCGACGGGCGCGCGGTCGAGGAGTCCGGTCTCAACTTCGTCATGAACTACTACGACGAGCACGCGGTCGAGGAGGCGCTCCGCATCAAGGAGCGGACGGGGGGGACGGTCACGGTGGTGACCGCCGGCCCGGCCCGCGCCGTCGAGGCCCTGCGGGCCGCGCTCGCGATGGGCGCGGACCAGGCGATTCACGTCCAGGATCCGGCGCTCGCCGGGCTCGACCACCTCGGGGTGGCCCGCGTGCTCGCGGCGGCGATCGCACCGTTGCCGCACGATCTCGTGTTGTGCGGCAAGCTCGCCACCGACGACAACGCCTCGGTCGTGGGGCCGGCGCTCGCGGAGTACCTCGACCTGCCGCAGGCGACCGCGGTCACCACGCTGGAGCTCGGCGACGGGCGGGCCACCGCGCATCGCGAGGTCGAGGGCGCTGTCGAGGTGCTGGAGGTTGCCCTGCCCGCGGTGGTGACCGTGGAGCGCAACATCAACGAGCCGCGGTACCCGTCGCTGCCGGGGATCATGAAGGCAAAGCGGACGCCGGTCGCGGTGAAGACGCTCGCGGACCTCGGCCTCACGCCGGACTCGACCGGCGGATCCCGTGTCGAGCTGCTCGGGCTCACGCCGCCGCCGAAGCGGCAGGCCGGCCGTATCATCGCGGGCGACCCCGGACCGGCGGTCAAGGAGCTCGTCCGCGTGTTGCACGAGGAGGTCAAAGTCCTGTGAGCGCGGACGCGGTGAGCCGCGACATCTGGGTCCTGGCGGAGTATGCCGAGGGCCAATCCCCCAAGGGAGGCGGGCCCCAGCTCCGCAAGATCACGTACGAGCTGCTGGGGAAGGCGCGGCAGCTCGCGGACGCGCTGGGCGGTCGGGTCGTCGGGGTGGCGCTCGGATCCGGCATCGGCCCGGTCGCCGGCGACCTCGCGGCGCACGGCGCCGATCGGGTGCTGCTCGCGGACGCCGCGGTGCTGGAACGCTACACCACCGAGGCGTACGCCGCGGTGGTGGCGCCGCTGCTTGTGGAGGCGCGCCCGGCGCTGTTGCTCATCGGCAGCAGCGCGTGGGGACGGGATCTCGCGCCGCGTCTCGCCGCGCGCACCGGCGCCGGCATCGTGACCGACTGCGGGGCGGTCGACGTTGAGGACGGGCGGATCGTCGCGACGCGCCCGGTGATGACGCGCAAAGCGATCGCACGCGTGGCGTTCCTCGCCGAGGGGCTTCGGATCGCGGTGGTGCTCCCGAACGTCGTGTCCCCGGCGCCGTCCGATCCGGCGCGGACGGCCGAGGTCGTGTCCGCGCCCGTCGCGGTCGACCCCGCGTCGGTTCGGGCACGCGTGGTGGAGGTCCGCGCCGTCGCGCGCGAGACCGTGCCGCTGACCGAGGCGGACATCATCGTCTCCGGGGGGCGCGGGCTCAAGGGGCCCGAACACTTTGCGCTGCTCGACGCGCTGGCGGCCGCGCTCGGGGCGGCCGTCGGGTCGAGCCGGCCACCCGTCGACTCGGGATGGGTGCCACACGACTACGAGATCGGTCAGACAGGGAAGACCGTGAACCCCCAGCTCTACATCGCGTGCGGCATCTCGGGCGCCCCTCAGCACCAGGCCGGGATGTCGGGGGCACGCTGCATCGTTGCGATCAACCGCGATCCCCAGGCGCCGATCTTCCAGATCGCGTCGTACGGGCTCGTCGGCGACCTCTTCCAGATCGTGCCGCTGCTCACCGAGGAGGTGCGCCGGCTCAAGGCTGGCAGCCCGGGATAGGCCGGCGGATAGGCTCGCGCGGCGCCGGCGTGCTCCGCCGGCCCGGTTCGTGCTACTCTGTCAGGGAGGACGGCAGGGGCGTGGGGAGGACGTAATGGATCGGTCGGAGCTGGCACGGTTTCGGGCCGCGCGGGAGCGGTGGGAACGGGGGCCGCTGCGCGATGCCGTGGCGAAGCAGCCCGAGCGCGCCGAGCGGTTCAGCACGGTCTCCGATCTCGAGATCGGGCGTCTGTACGGGCCCGAGGATCTCGCGTCCCACGATCCGGCGCGCGACGTCGGCCTCCCCGGCGAGTATCCGTTCACCCGCGGCATTCACCCCGCGATGTACCGGAGCCGGCTATGGACGATGCGGATGTTCGCGGGGTACGGCGCGGCCGAGGACACCAACGCGCGTTTTCGGTACCTTCTCGCGCAGGGCCAGACCGGGCTGTCGGTCGCGTTCGACATGCCGACGCTCATGGGCTACGATTCCGACCACCCGAGGTCCCTCGGCGAGGTGGGCCGCGAAGGCGTCGCGGTGGACACGGTCGAGGACATGGACACGCTACTGCGTGACCTGCCGCTCGACCGCATCACCACCTCCATGACGATCAACGCGCCGGCGAACGTGCTCCTCGCGATGTACGTCGCGGTCGCGGCGTCGCGCGGTATCCCGCTCGACACGATCGGCGGCACGATCCAGGCCGACATGCTCAAGGAGTTCATCGCCCAGAAGGAGTGGATCGTCCCGCCGCGGCCGAGCATGAAGCTGATCCAGGACATCCTGGTGTACTGCACCCGCGAGGTGCCCCGGTGGAACACGATCAGCATCAGCGGGTACCACATCCGCGAGGCGGGGGCGACCGCGGTCCAGGAGTTGGCGTTCACGCTCGCGGACGGGATCGCGTACGTGGACGCGGGGATCGCGGCGGGCCTGGACGTCGACGCGTTTGCGCCGCGCCTGTCGTTCTTCTTCGACGTGCACAACGATTTCTTCGAGGAAGTGGCCAAGTTCCGGGCGGCGCGGCGCATGTGGGCGCGGATCATGCGGGAGCGGTTCGGCGCCCGCAACCCCCGGTCGTGGATGCTCCGGACGCACGCTCAGACCGCCGGCGTCAGCCTGACCGCCCAGCAGCCGATGAACAACATCGCGCGCACCGCGCTGCAGGCGCTCGCGGCGGTGCTCGGCGGGTGTCAGTCGCTGCACACGAACTCGATGGACGAGACGTACGCGCTGCCCACCGAGGCGGCCGCGACGGTCGCGCTGCGCACGCAACAGATCATCGCGCACGAGAGCGGGGTGACCGACACCGTGGACCCGCTCGGCGGCGCGTACTTCGTCGAGGCGCTGACCGACCGGGTCGAGGCCGAGGCGGACGCGTACATTCGCAAGATCGACGAGATGGGGGGGATGCTCGTCGCGATCGAGCGCGGCTACCCGATGCGGGAGATCGCGGACGCGAGCTATCGGTACCAGCAACAGCTTGAGCGCGGCGAGAAGACCGTGGTCGGCGTCAACGCGTTCGTGCAGGCGGAGCCGTCCCCGATCCCGATCCTGACCCTGGATCCCGAGGTCGAGCGCCGGCAGGTCGAGCGCGTGCGGCGTGCGCGGACCCAGCGGGACGGTGCTGCGGCCGGGCGCGCCCTGGACGCGCTCCGGCGCGTCACCGAGTCAGGCGGCAACACGATGCCGGCGATCGTGGACGCGGTGCGCGCCTGCGTCACCCTCGGAGAGATCTGCGACGTCTTCCGCCAGGTGTACGGCGAGTACCGCGAGCAGGCTGTGCTGTAGGGTCGCCGCGCTCCCGACGCGGCCTCCCCGCGACAGCAGCGGCCCGGCGGGGCCGCCGGGAACCCGTCCGCGCCGCGGCCGCGGCTTGTCCCGGCCGCGCACCGTGTGGGATAATGTCTGTATGACCGAGCCCAAGATCAGGATTCTGGTGGCCAAACCGGGCCTCGACGGGCACGACCGGGGCGCGAAGATCGTCGCGCGCGCGCTTCGGGACGCCGGGTTCGAAGTGATCTACACCGGGCTGCACCAGACTCCCGAGATGATCGCGTCCGCCGCGATCCAGGAGGACGTGGACGCGATCGGGTTGAGCATCCTCTCGGGCGCCCACAACGTGCTGTTGCCCAAGATCATCGAGTTGCTTCGGGCGCAGGGGGGGACTGACGTCAAGGTCTTCGCCGGCGGCATCATCCCCGATGCCGACATCCCCGGGCTCCACGGCGCGGGCATCGCCGCCGTCTTCACGCCCGGGACGTCGCTCGAGCAGATTGTCACCTGGGTGCGCGACAACGTCAAGCCGAGGGGCGTGACCGCGTGAAGGTGTTGATCCGCCACCAAAAGCGCGAGGTGGAGGTCGCCGGGCGCCGCCGGGTCCGGGAGTTGCTCGTCGAACTGGGCGTCAATCCCGAGTCGGTCCTGGTGATCCGCGGCGCGCAGCTCCTGACGCACGACGCGCAGGTCTCGGACGAGGATACGATCGAGCTCCGACCGGTCGTGTCCGGAGGAGACGCCTGATGCGCTGTCAGCGTTGCCGCGGCGAC
>DASQGM010000361.1:0-29765 GCA_035632615.1 bacterium
AAGGTGCAAATCGTCGAGTGGGCGCCGTTCATCCAGCAGTTGATGAGCCGGACGCTCTCCCCGCTCAACATCCTCGCGTACTCGACCCAGCCCGACGCCTACTTCCAGCTCCAGCTGTACATGTGCCAGTATCGCGCCTCGCTCTACTGCAACGCGGGCTTCGACGCGCTCGTGCAGAAGGCGCTCGACACCGACAATCCGGACGCGCGCCTGAAGCTCGACCAGACCGCGTCCGCGCTGCTGCACGACGATCCGCCCATCATCTACCTCTACCAGATGGACAACATCTGGGCGGTGCGCAAGCGCGTGCGCGGATGGCATCCGCGGCCCGACGAGGGGATTCAGTTGCTCGGCGTCACGGCGGGCCAGTAGGGCGGTCAGGAGGACCGCCTCGCGCCGCTCGGGGCCGCCCGGCTGACGCATGCGGTTGACTAAGGAACGAGAGGAGCACGGTTCGTGGGGCAGTATCGGCTGGGCATCGACATCGGAGGTACCTTCACCGATTTCTCGCTGATGGACGACACCGGCGCGGTCGTCTCGCTGAAGACACCCTCGGTGCCGGCGGATCCGGCGGGGGCCGTCTGGAACGGCCTCCAGAAGCTGGTCGAGACGACGTCCGTGGACCCCCGCGAGATCGCGTATCTCGTGCACGGCACGACGCTCGGCGTGAACACGCTCATCGAACGCACGGGGGCGCGCACGGCACTGCTCGTGACGCGCGGGTTCCGCGACGTGCTGATCATCGCGCGCCAGCGGGTGCCGAATCCCAACGACTACATGACCGCCAAGCCGGCGCCGCTGGTTCCGCGGCACTGGGTGGTGGAGATCGACGAGCGCACCGCCGCGAGCGGGCGCGAGGTGCGGCCGCTTGACACCGCCGCCGTGGAAGCGGCGGGCCGCCGCCTGGTCGACGAGGGGGTGGAGGCGGTCGCGATCGCGTTCCTGCACGCCCACCGGAATCCGTCCCACGAGGCCGCCGCCGCGGAGTGCCTGCGTCGGAACTTCCCCGGCCTCTACGTGTGCGCCTCGCACGAGGTGTGGCCGGAGCAACGGGAGTACGAACGGACGTCGATGACCGTGATCAACGCCTATCTCGGCATCCGGTTGCGCCAGTATTTCACGAACCTGCGCGCCCGGATGGAGACGCTCAGCCCCCGCACCACGTTGTTGACGACCAAATCCAACGGGGGCGCGATGAGCGTCGAGAGCGCCTACCACTCGCCGGTCGAGACCCTGCTCTCCGGTCCGGCCTCGGGGGTCATGGGGGCGCTCCAGATCGCACGCCAAGCGGGGTGGTCGAAGGTCGTCGCGCTCGACATGGGGGGCACCAGCGCCGATGTCAGCGTGATCGACGGCGACATCGCGTACGGCACGGAGAACGCGGTCGGCGACTTCCCCGTCATCATTCCCGCGATCGACGTCTCGTCGATCGGTGCGGGCGGCGGATCGATCGCCTGGTGTGATTCCGCCGGCGTGCTCAAGGTCGGCCCCATGAGCGCCGGCGCGGACCCCGGACCGGCGTGCTACGGGCGCGGGGGGCGCCGTCCCACCGTGACGGACGCGTATGTGACGCTCGGGATCATCGATCCGGCGCAGTTCCTCGGCGGGACGATGCCGCTCCGCCGCGACCTGGCGGTGGCATCGGTGGCGACGCTCGGCGCCACGCTGGAGATGGAGCCGGAAGCCGCCGCGGAGAGCATTCTGCAGGTCGCCACGTCGAACATGTACGCGCAGTTCATGCCGCTGATGACGCGCCGGGGCGTCGACCCCCAGGACTTTGCGCTGCTCGCTTACGGCGGGGCCGGCGCGACCCACGCGTTCTTGATCGCGCGCGAGGTCGGCATCACGCGGGTGCTTGTGCCCCCGAGTCCCGGCACGCTCTGTGCCCTCGGCTCGCTCCTCGCCGACCTCCGGCGCGACTTCGTGCGGACGATCTACGCCCCGTTGGGCGCGGCGTCCGCGCAGCTCGCGGACCAGTTTGCCGGCCTGAAGGGGGCCGCGACGGCGTGGGTGACCGGTGAGGGCGTGGCGCTGTCGCGGATCGACTACGCGTACGCGACGGACCTGCGCTACAAGGGGCAGTCGTTCGAATTGACGGTCGCGGTGCCCGACGACGTGTTCGGCCCGAACGGCGGGGACGCGCTGGCGGATCGGTTCCACCGGTTGCACGAGGACGTCTACGGGCACGCGGACCCGGCCACCCCGGTCGAACTCATCAACGCGCGGCTGACGGTGATCGGGGTGCCCGCGAAGCCGGCGCTGCGCGGCGCCGCGGAAGGCCGGCCCCCGGCCGCGGCCCGCGCGCGGGAGACCCGGCCGATCTTCTTCGAGGGCGCGCGCGTTCCGGCGGCGGTGTACGCGCGGGCGGCGCTCCGCCCCGGGGACACGCTCGACGGCCCGGCGATCGTCGAGCAGTACGACACCACGACGTTCGTGCCGCCCGGCTTCGTGGTGCGCGTCGATCCGTGGGAGAACCTGATCGGGGAGGCGCGTTGACGATGCTGGCGCAGAACGTGCTCTTGGAGATCCTCAAGAACCGGTTTCAGAGCATCGCTAACGAAATGGCGTACAACCTGCTCCGCACCGGGCACACGGTGTTCATCAAGGAGACCGCCGATTTCGGCACCGGCATCGCCACCCCCGAGGGCGAGCTGTTCGCCGCCCCGATCAACCTGGGCGTCAGCGTGATGATCGGGATGTGGTGCGGCCGCGCGTTCTCGGCGATTCCCGAGTACGAGGAGGGCGACGTCTGCATCTCCAACGACCCCTACCTGACCGGGGGCCTGTCCACGCACTTGTGCGACGTCTTCATCTGGAAGCCGATCTTCGCCGAGGGCCGCCTGCGCTGTTTTGCCATGGGGTTCATTCACTCGTCCGACGTGGGCGGCAAGGTCCCCGGGAGCATCTCGCCCTCCTGCTACGACATTTGGCAGGAGGGGCTTCGGGTCCCGCCGCTCAAGCTGTACTCCCGCGGCGCGCTGAACGAGGGGTTGCTCCGGTTGCTGCTCCTGAACTCCCGCATCCCCGATCAGAACTGGGGCGACCTCAAGGCGCTGATCGGGTCCGTCAACACCGCGGAGCGCCGGATGCATGCGCTGTTCTCCCGTTACGGAGCGGACGCGGCGATGCGCGGTGGCAGGGCGCTGCTCGACTACGCCGAAGGGCAGGCGCGCCGCCTGATCGAGCAGCTGCCCGACGGCGACTACCCCTTTAGCGATCTCCTCGAGGGCGACGTCGTCCCCGGCGGGCATCCGATCCGCCTCGAGCTCACCCTGCGCGTGCGCGGCAGCGAGATCATCCTCGATTTTACCGGGACCGATCCGCAGGTGCGGGCGGCCCTGAACCTGCCGACGTTCAGTCAGACCGGGCACTACATGATCGTGCCGGGCGTCGTCAACTATTTGCGCACGAAAGATCCGAACCTACCGTACAACAGCGGGCTCGTGCGGCCGCTTCGGATCGTGGCCCCCGAGGGGTCGCTCGTGAATCCCCGCACGAGCGCGGCGTGCGGGGTCCGCGCCGCGACGATGCGGCGGGCGTGGGAAGTCAGCATGGGGCCGCTCAGCCGCCTCGATCCCGCGTACATTCCGGCGGCAGGCGGCGGGATGTCGGCGCCCGTGTTGATTGCGTGCGCGGACCCGCACACCGGCGACCTCAAGGTCAACGTGGCGCAGCCGCTCTCGGGCGGCTCGGGGGCCCGCGCGTCCAAGGATGGAATCGAAGGCGCGGAGTTCTCCTCGTTCCTCCGGAACATCCCGATCGAGGTGCTGGAAACCGAAATGCCGGTGGAGGTTCTCCGGTACGCGCTGCGCGAAGATTCGGCCGGCGCCGGAGAGCACCGCGGCGGGAACGGGCTGGAGTTCACGTTCCGCTGCCTGGCCCCGCACACGATTCTGACCGCGCGGGGGCTCGAGCGGTTCCACTTCCGCCCGTGGGGGCTCCGCGGCGGCCGCGCGGGTACCCCCGGCCTCGCGATTCTCAACCCCGGCACCCCCAGGGAACGGAATCTCGGCAAGATCGATGTGCTCGAGATGGAAGCGGGGTACGTCATCCAGTTTCTCACGCAGGGCGGCGGCGGCCATGGGTCCCCGCTGGTCCGCGACCCCAACGCGGTGGCGGAGGACGTCCGGAACCAACTCGTCACACCCGAGACCGCGCGTTGTGTGTACGGGATCGTGCTGGACGCCGGCGGACGACCGGACCTGGACGCGACGGCCCGACGGCGGAACGAGATGCGCGGGAAGGCGCCCGAGCGCGAGTTCGACTTCGGTCCGGAGCGAGACGCGTACGACGCGGTCTGGACCGGCGCCGTGCGCGAGGCGCTGGAGGCAGGGCTCCGCGACGCCCCCGCGGCGTACCAGGGCCTCATCCGGCTCAAGGCGATGGACGAGATCGAGGCGCGCGCCGGCGGCGTCACGCCAAGTACGGATGACGTCGCGCGGATCGTGGCCGGCGTGAAGCAGCGCTTCGCCTGGCCGGAGGAACACGCCGAAATCAGAAGCTAGACGAGCGGGGTCACAGCCTTATTGCCGCGGAGTTGCCCATCCCGCCTGGCGGACGAAGCGCGTCGCTCTCGGTTGACCCGGCGCCCGGCCGCATTGACCTGCCCATCCACTTGCGCCGGTGCGTAACCAGGCTCCGCAGACCGTGGCCCGCCCCAAGGGGTGCGACGCCGCGCCAGAGGATGGCCGTGCCGGCCACCGGCGCCGTTGGAGAGAGGGCTGCTCGGCTATTCCGAGTTGTGCGAGAGCACCCTGTCGCCGGCGTGGGCCCCAAGGGCGCGCGCGTACTTCGCCAACGCTTCCGCCATGACCGCGGACCGGTCCTTCGCCTCGGGATCGACACCGAACACGTAGCGCATGAAGTTCATTTTGTTGAGCTCGTCGTGAACCTCAGGGGGACTGCACCGGAGAGTAGAGCTTCGCCGGTCGTCCGAACGCGATATATCCGATGGGAACGCGCGCGCCTGCAGCGAGCGCTGTGTCGATGTGCACTTTGCCGTCCAGCGCGACGACGCACGCCCCGCCGAGCGATGCGCCGTTGAAGATCATGGCACCGGTCGCGATGAAGCAGCGTGGTCCTACGGTACACCCGGTGAGGTGGGAATGGGGGCCGGCCTACATCCAGCGCCGGACGCGTTCCTTGTATCGCAGGTACTCTGCGCCGAATCTGCGCTCCATGTAGCGTTCCTCACGGTCGATCACCCCGCGCCGCATCACGGCGAGCACCACGACCGCCAGCGCCAGCCCCCACAGCGCTTGCGCGGCGATCATGGTGCCGAGATAGCAGAGGGTCAGCGACACGTACAACGGATTGCGGCTGAGGCGAAACGGCCCCGTCGTCACCAGAGCGCTCGTGGGGACCGCGGTGCTCTCGGACGTGCCGGCGCGGCGCATCTCGCGTACGCCCCACAAGAGGAGCGCCACAGCGATCAGGATGAGGATGGCGCCGAGTTGGTACCCGAGGGCGCGCGGGAAGAACGGCGTCGGGGCGAGCGCGCGGAGCACGAACCCGACGACGACGGCCGCAAGGTAGATCAGCGGGGGACGAGCGACGACGCCCGCGGTATCTGGTTTGCCCATGTGATGTCCGCCCCCGTGGCCCGGCAACTCTTGCTGTTTCCAGCATAGCCTCCCGTGCTCGGTGAGGCAATTCCGAACGATGTCCGCGGCGTCCGTGCCGCATCGCCAAGCGCCAGACGGCGGGCGATGCCGACGGAGGAGTTCGTGCCGCCGCACCGTACTGTACCAGCATTTGAGGCCCGTATCACTATTTGGGAAATCGCCGGTACCGGCGATATCGGTGATGGACGCGCCTCGGCGGCGCGGCCAGAGGCTGTCCGCATGGTGAAGACCGTTCGGCGCGCCGTTGAGATCCTGGGATGTTTCTCACGGGCGCGGCCCGTCCTCGGAGTCAGCGAGATCAGCCGGGACCTGCGGCTTCCGAAGAGCGCCGTCTCCCGTGTGCTGCAGACGCTCGAGCAGGCGCATTTTCTCGAGCGGGATGCGTCGAGCCGGAAGTATCGCCCGGGCGTGCGCGCGTTCGAGTTCGGGTCGCTGTACCGTCACGACGATCCGCTCCTGCAGCGGGCGTGGAACGCGGTGCGGGAGCTCGTGCGTCTCACTGGGCACAACGGCTACCTCCTTGTGCTGCTCGGCCGCGAGGCCCTCGTGCTGGCTCGAGAGGACGGCACGTATCCGGTCCGCCTGATCGTCCCGCCGGGCGAACATCTGCTGGCGTACACCACCGCCGCGGGGAAGGCCCTGCTCGCGGCGCTGGACGAACGGCAGGTGCGGCGGCTCTATCCCGAGGCGCGCCTGAAGGCGATGACCACCCATACAATCGCCACCCGGGCGGCGCTGCTCACCGAGTTGACGGAGATACGACGGCGCGGCTATGCTGTGGCCGATCAGGAGACGTACTACGGCACGCGGGCGGTTGGGGTCGCCGCCGCCGATCCCGGGCGCGAGCAGAGCGTCGGGGTCAGCCTCTCGTTCCCGATCGGCAGCGTCTCTCCGGCAGAGGAGCGTCGCATCGTGGGGGCGATGCTCGAGGCGCGGGCGCGACTCGCCGTCCATGGGCCGGACGCGACGGCGACCGGCCGGACCGGAACCAACACCACAAGGAAGGTGGTGCCGGCGTGAGCGCGGTGCTGTTGGAGCAGATGACGTGGCCGGAGGCCAAGGAGGCGTTTCGGCGGCGGCCGGTCTGTGTCGTGCCGGTCGGCGCCGTGGAGCAGCACGGGCATCACTTGCCCATGAACACCGATTCCATCAACGTTTACGAGCTCGCGCGACGGGCGGCGGAACAGGCAGGAGACGCCATCGTGGCCCCGGTGATCAACATCGGCGTGTCTTGGAACCACATCAACTTCCCCGGCACCCTTTCCCTGCGACTCCGCACGCTGATGGACGTTCTGAAAGATGTCTCCGTCTGTCTCTCTCGACACGGCGCCCGGCGCGTGATCTTGCTGAACGGCCACGGCGGGAACATCAGCGCGGTGCACGCGGCCGCCGACGAGCTTCGCGAGGAACACGGACTGATCGTCGGTGTCGTGTACTCACCGTTTCTCGTGGAGCACAGCAAGCGGGTGTATGAGTCGAAGATCGAGTGGCATGCGGACGAGGCGGAGACCTCCTCGACGCTCTACCTGAACCCCGCGACCGTTCGGATGGACCGCGCCGTCAACGAGCATCCGAAGCCGGCCGTGTCCGCGTTCTTCAAGTTCGAGGAGGCGGCCCTGGCGAAGTCGGTTGTCAGCTACGGGCTTCCGAAGACGGAGACGATCACCGATTCGGGCACCGTGGGCGACGCGAAGCTGGCCACCCGGGAGAAGGGCGAGGTGGTCATGACGGAGGCGATCGAGAACCTGGTGCGCGTCTTGCGAGAGCCGTGAACGCGCGCAACGTCGGTGCGGTTCGGCCGGGCCCCATCACCAGGCAGATGAACCTCGCGAGAAGGAGGCGTTGATGGCGGACGTCCAAGTCGGTGCGCTCGTGGCAAAGCCTGGCCAGACGGCCCGCGGGTATGTCCCGCTGATCAACCATCCGGACGGCTCACCAGCGTTGCTTCCCGTGATCATCGTGAACGGGAAGGCGGAAGGTCCGCGCCTGTGGGTGCAGGCGTGTATTCACGGCAACGAATACTGCGGGACGCAGATTCTGCTCGACGCGGCGGCGCGCCTCTCCCCCGAGCCCCTCCGGGGTGCGGTGATCTTCGTGCCGGCGCTCAACGTGACCGCGTTCCAGGCAGGTACCCGGCGGAGCCCGCTGGAGGTCTATGGGACCGGCGATCTGAACCGGGTGTTTCCGGGCAGCGCGGACGGGACCTACACCGAGCAGCTCGCCCACCGCATCCACCAGCTGGTCAAAGCGACCGCGACGCACCTGCTGGACTTCCACACGGGGTTGCATCCCGAAACGCGGTGGACGTTGTACGCGGACGGCCTGGGAGCGACGAGCGACACGGCGCGCGAGATGGCGCGGGCGTTCGGGTTTCGTGACATCGTCGGGTGGCAGGCGTCCTTCTTGCAACACGCGCTGTTCTCGGTGGTCGGCAACGACGGCGTGCCGGGTGTCATCGTGGAAGCCGGCGGCGTCGGGAACGCCTTTACGCCGGAGATAGTGCGGGAGGGGGTCGACGGCATCTCGAACGTGCTCAGATCGCTGAAGATGCTCCCGGGCGCTCCCGCGCTTGCATCGGAGTATCGCGAGATGTCGAGCTTTGCGTGGCTCCACGGCCGCACCGGCGGCGTATTCTCGCCGCGCGTCAGGCCCGGCGATCGCGTCGCCAACGGGCAACCGATCGCGACGATGACCTCGATCCTGGGAGAGGCGATGGACGACATCACCTCGCCTGTCGACGGGATCATGCTCACGATCGGGTACGGGACGCTGATGCCGGTGGGCGGAACGGTCGCCGAAATCGGCGTGGAGAAGACGAGGTGAGCACCGGCCGAGGCGGGCGGGTGCTCACGGCGGCGCAGGCCGGTCGGGCGCCCCGGTAACCGGGTGCGTCCATGCGCGGACGTGGCGTTCCGCTGCGGTCGTGAAGGCGATCCGGGTTCATGCCCCCGGCGGTCCCGACGCGCTGCGGTACGAGGACGTGCCTCCGCCCTCGCCGGGGAGGACCGATCTCCTCGTCAGGCTCGCGGCGATTGGGGTGAACTTCATCGACGTGCACCATCGCGCCGGGACCCGAGGGGCGGCGTTTCCGCTCATCCCGGGTGTCGAGGGAGCCGGCACCGTCGAGGCGATCGGGTCGGAGGTCGCGGACGTGGCGGTCGGCGATCGCGTCGTGTACGCCGGCCCGCTCGGCGCGTACGCGGAGTACGCGGCGATCCCCGCGTCGTTGGCGGTAAAGCTTCCCGACGAGGTGGAATTTCCGGCCGCCGCGGCAACCTTCCTGGTGGGAATGACCGCGCACTTCTTGACGCACTCACTGCTCCCGCTGGAGGCCGGCGACGCGGTGCTGGTGCACGCCGCAGCGGGGGGACTGGGCCACGTGCTGGTTCAGGTCGCGAGTCTCCGCGGCGCGCGCGTGCTTGGCACCGCATCGACGCCGGAGAAGGCGGAGGTGGCCCGCGGGTGCGGTGCCGAGCAGGTGCTTCCGTATGCGCAGTTCGACCGGGAAGCGCGGCGGCTCACGGGCGGCCAGGGGGTGGTCGCCGTGTACGATTCCGTCGGCGCGGCCACGTTCTCCCGGAGTCTCGACTGCCTGGCTTCGCGCGGGTGGCTTGTCTTGTTGGGTGAATCGAGCGGCGCCGTGCCCCCGGTCGACCCGCGAATCCTGACCGAGAAGGGGTCGCTGGTGCTGGCACGCCCGACGCTCGCCGACTACGTCCGCACCCGGGTGGAGCTGCTGCACCGCGCTCGCGATGTCTTGGAATGGATCGTCGCGAAGCGCATCCGGGTTCACGTCGACGCCGTCTACCCGCTTGAGAAGGCGCGCGAGGCGCACGCGCGCCTCGCGCGCAGGCAGAGCATCGGGAAGATCCTCTTGGTGCCTGGGTAACATGCGGGAACGGGCCCTCACGTGGGGCCCGAATACAGTCGTACGGGAGCGGCGATGAAGGAGCAACGAATGCGCGGGCCAACGGATCCGGTGGTGCAAATGCTCGTACCTCGCGTGTACGGCAGCGTGCCCACGCTGTTCGGCGCGCCGCTGGCGGAGAACGCCGCGCAGCTGCAGTCCGCCGACGTCGCGTTTCTGGGTGTCCCCTGGCGGGCGCCGACGCCGGACTCGCGCATGGGGAAGGCCGCATCCAACTACGAGGGGACCCTGCTGACCCCGGCGCAGTTCCGGGTCAACTCGCTCAAATACGGCGGCTACCTTCCCGAGCTCGACGTCGACGTCTTCGAGCACTTCCGGGTCGTGGACCGGGGGGACGTGGAGATTCGCCACGACATGCGGCAAACGTTGCAGAACGTCGAAGCCGAGGTCACGGCGATCGTGCGCGCCCGGTGCGTTCCTATCACGCTCGGAGGCAACTCGGGGCCGAGCACCTATCCCGTCCTCAAGGCGATCGCGGCCGGGGCCGGCGGCACGACCGCGGTCCTGAACTTCGACGCGCACCACGACAACCAGCTCGGCGACTGGGAGCAGGACGACCCCCGGCAGCCGCGGTGGGGATCGACGTGGGCGCGCCAGATTCTGGCGCTCCCTGGCGTCGACCCCGCCAAGTACTATCACTTCGGGCTTCGCGGACCCCGAAACGACCGGGACGCGCTGGCGCGCTTTGTCGAGCGGGGCGTGCGGCGCGAGCACATCTTCACCTACCGGGAGATCAAGCAGGCCCGGCGGGCCGGGTTCGAGGACTGGGCCACCGCGCTGGCGCGTGAGATCACGGACGGCGCGGCGCGCGTGTGGATCGCGTTCGATCCCGACGTGCTCGATCTGAGCTCGAACCCGGACTTCGGCGACGAACCGCTGGGGCCCACGACGGACGAAGTGCTCGAACTGGCCTGCCAGGTGGGGCGCGCGGCCGGGCGCCGCAAGTTCGGAGGCTTGGGCATGATGGCCCTGCCCCACGACGCGCAGGCGCTTCACAGCATCTGCATCTACTTGCTCCTATATGCGCTCGCGGGCGTGGCGCTCCACCCGTAGGACGCCTGCGATCGCGCAGGCGCGGCCCGTCTTGTAGCAGGGAAAGGACGCGCGACGGCCGAAAATCCGAATAGAGCGACCTGTTCCAAATAGTGGAACACGAGGAAGGACGGACGCATGCAGATCGCCGGCACCTCGATCGCTCCGGGAACTACCGTGAAAGCGCGCGTGCCGATCGGGCAGACCCCGGACGGCGCGGACTTCGGCATGCCGATCCAAGTGGCCCGAGGCAAGAAAGACGGTCCCGTGCTTTGGGTCAACGCCGCGATTCACGGCGATGAGCTGGAGGGCACGGCCGCCCTGTGGGAAGTGTTCCAGCAGGTCGACGCGCAGGCCCTGACCGGCACGCTGGTCGGCGTCATGATCACAAACGTCTCGGCGTTCTATGCCATGCAGCGGACGAGCCCGGTCGACAACCTGGACGTGAACCGCGTGTTCCCGGGCGACCCGGCCCGGTCCCACACCATGCAACTGGCGTACCATTATAAGAAGCTCGTCGAGGCGCATGCCACACACTACATCGACCTGCACGGAGGCGGCAACAGCCACGACGTGGTGTACTACACGATCTACCGCGACGGTCCGACGCCCGCGGCCAAGGTGTCCCGCGAAATGGCGCTCGCCAGCGGGTGCGACATCACCTGGCATTCAAAGGACCGGTGGCTCGACAACGGGTTGTTCTCCCTCCTGACCGCGCAGGGCATCCCCAGCATGATCGTGGAGGTCGGCGGCGAAGGCCGGCTGAAACGGAAGAACATCGACGACAACGTCAAGAGCATTCTCAACGTGATGAAGTACCTCGGCATGGTGCCCGGCGACGCCCCGTTGCGGGAGCCCCGCGTGTCGGTCGGGGCCGCCGACTTCTTCTTCAGCGGTGCGGGCGGGATCTGGACGTCGGGCCGAACCGTCGGAGACGTGCTCAGCGCGGGCGAGCTCGTCGGGGTGATCAAGGACTGCTACGGCGCGGTGCGCGAGGAGGTCCGGTGCAACGCCAAGAAGGGGATCCTCCTTGCGCTGCGAACCTATGCTGCCGCGCCGTCGGGATCGATCCTCGGCATCGTCGGCGTGATCGATGGCTAGCGCGGGGGTGGATGGAGATGGACAGCGTGCGTAAGACCGTTCGGCTTGCCACGGTGCTTGTGGTCCTTGTCGCCCTTTGGGGCGTCCTGGCGGGGACGGCTGCATTTTCCCAGAACGCCGCGTCGGGCACGCTGCGCATCGCACAGGGCATCTACCCCGAGACGCTCAACGCCGGCCGGTCGACCGTGCAGGACACCCTGAACGTGGACACCCAGATCAACGAACCGCTGATGAACTTCAACTACAAGACGCACGAGATTCTCCCCAATCTGGCGCTCAGCTGGAAGCTCAGCAATCCCACGACCTGGGTGATCCAGCTCCGCGAGGGGGTCACGTTCACGAACGGCGAGCCCTTCAACGCCGAAGTGGCGGCCTGGAACGTCAATTGGGTGTTGGACCCGGCCAACAAAGCGCCGCTCACGACCGATCTCGCGCTCGTGCAATCGGCGAAGGCGACCGGCCCGTACACCATGGAGGTCGTCTCGAAGCAACCGTTCCCGAACCTGCCCCTGGCCCTCACGAGGCTCTACCTGCTGCCGGAGAAGTACATGCAGACCGCCGGGGCGGACGGGTTCGCGAAGCAACCGATCGGCAGCGGTCCCTACGAGTTTGTGAGCGCGACGAACGGGCAAAGCGTGGCGCTCAAGGCGAACCCGCACTACTGGGGGCATGCGCCGGAGATCGCGAACGTGACGTTTTACGCGATTCCCCAGGCCGCGCAACGGGCCAACGCGCTCGCGACCGGCGAGGTCGAGATGGCCAACCATTTGACGCCGGACCTGTTGCCGTTGCTCACCTCGCATCCCAACATCGCGATCGCGGCGATCCCCTCGCTGCGGTTGATGTTTGTGGTCCTGGACACCACCAAGCCGGGGCCGCTCCAGAATACCAAGGTGCGACTCGCGCTCAACTACGCCGTTGACAAGCAGGCGATTGTCAAAGATCTCCTGCGGGGCTACGGGAGGCCGCTGCCGGGGCAGCCGCTCTCACCCGAGTACTTCGGCTTTGACGGAACCTTGAAGGCGTTTCCCTACAACCCGACCCTGGCCAAGCAAATGCTCGCCGAAGCCGGGTACCCCGGCTCGGCGCTGCACCTGGAGTTCTACGCTCCGCAGGGGCGCTATACGAACGACGCGGAGATCGCGAAGGCGATCACCGGGCAATTGCAGGCCATCGGCGTGCAGGTCACCCTCCACGTGTTCGATTGGGGCACGTTCATCACCCAATTCCTCCAGAAGAAATTAGGCCCGATGGTGTTCATCGGATACTCGACGCAGCCGGACGCAGATTTCCAGCTCGGGATCGTGCGCTGCGGCCAAGTGTACTCGTACTACTGCAGCACCGACTTCGACGCGTTGCTCAACAAGGCGACGGGCACCGTCGACAATACCGCCCGCCAGGCGCTGTACCGGCAGGCGGATCTCATCATGCACAACACCGCCCCGTACATCTTCCTCCACCAAGAGTACACGATCTGGGGCGTCTCCAAGACTGTGCGCGGGTTCGCGCCGTTGCCGGACGAACGCGTCGACCTGACAGGCGTGTCTGTGCACTAAGGATCTCGTCGCGAGGCCGGTCCATATGGCGTTTGTGCTGCGGCGTCTCGTGCAGGCTCTGTTGACCGTTTTCCTGACGCTGACCGTGGTGTTCATCCTCGCCCATCTCTCGGGCAATCCCGTTGCCCTCTATCTGCCCGTCACGGCGTCGACCGAACAGGTGCACGCGATGGAGCACCTCCTCGGATTTGACCGTCCGATCTACGTGCAATACGCCGCCTACCTGTGGTCGGCCGCGCACGGGGACCTCGGGACGTCGTTCAGCCAAAATCTGCCCGCCCTGCAGCTGGTGCTCGAGCGTCTCCCGAACACCCTGTATATCACCCTCTTTGCGCTGGTCATGATGATCGCGGTCGCGATCCCGTTCGGCATCGTGGCGGCGACCAGATCGGGCTCGGCGGCGGACTTTCTCGGCTCCGGCGTGGCCGTCTTTGGACAGTCGGTCCCGGTGTTTTGGCTCGGACTCGTGCTCGTCCTCGTGTTTGCCGTGCGCCTCCGGTGGTTCCCCACGTTTGGTTCCGGGGGCTTGAGCCACATCGTGTTGCCGGGCGTGACCTTGGGTGCGTACTCCATGGGCGTGGTCACCCGCCTCGTGCGATCCTCGATGCTGGAGGTCTTCCAGGCAGACTTCCTGCGAACCGCGAGGGCCAAGGGACTGCCCCACCTGCGGGTGACGCTCAAGCATGCGCTGCCGAACGCGATCTTGCCCGCGCTGACGATGATCGGCCTTCAAGTCGCGTATCTGCTCGGCGGAGCGGTGGTGACGGAGCAGGTGTTCGCGTACCCGGGCATGGGGCAACTTGCGCTGCAGGCGATCAACTCCAGGGATTTCAACGTGGTGCAGGCGTTTGTCATTGTGGTCGCCGCCATCACGGTCTTGGTCAATACGACCACCGACATCACCTACGGCTGGATCGATCCGAGGGTCACCTACGAGTAGGATTTCCCGGCGGCTGCTGCGCAACCGCAAGGTGCTCGTCGGCGGCGCCATTGTGCTGCTGGTGGTGCTGACCGCCGTGTTCGCCGGGACGTTGTCGCCCCACGATCCGGAGGCCCAGTCGCTCGTTGCGAGGCTGTTGCCGCCGGGGTCGCCGAGCTATCCCCTGGGCACCGACGCGCTCGGCCGCGATCTCCTGAGCCAAATCCTGTTTGGTTCCCGCATCTCCCTGGATATCGCGGTGCGCGCCGTGGTCCTCTCCATGCTCATCGGGACGGCCCTGGGCCTCGCCTCCGGTTACTACGGGGGCGTGATCGACAGCATCCTGATGCGCCTTGCGGACGCGCAGCTCGCGATCCCCTATCTCGTGCTGGCCATCGCCATCGTCGCCACGTTCGGCGCCGGCGTCGTTCACCTCCTCATCGTGATGGTGCTGGGGGGATGGGTGTACTATGCCCGCGTGATACGCAGTTCAACGCTCGCGATGCGTTCCATGGAGTTCGTGCAGGCCGCGACGGCCGTTGGCGCGTCGGACGCCCGCACAGTAGTTCGCCACATCCTTCCCAACCTGCTGTCCTCCGTCATCGTGATCTCGACGCTGCAACTGGGCCAAATGATTCTGATCGCGGCCACGTTGTCGTTCCTGGGGCTCGGGCTTCCCGCCAATGTGCCCAGTTGGGGCGGCATGGCCGCGGACGGCGAGGACTACCTGGCGACCGCCTGGTGGATCGCGACGCTTCCGGGCATGGCCATCTTCATCACGACGATTGGATCCAACTACCTCGGGGACGGAATCCGCGAGGCGCTTGACCCCAAACTCCGCATTTGACGGCAGACAGATCAAAAGGAGGCAACACGATGTACGTGTTCCGCTGCGGGTGGGCGCTTGACGCCTCGGGGACGATGCAGACGGACTGGAAACTCGTGACCGAGGGCGGACGCATCCGGGCGTTCGAGCCATGGTCTCCCGTGGCAGGATCCCACATCGACTGGTCGCGCTTCGTCGTCGTGCCCGGGTTCATCGACTGTCACGATCATCTCGGTATCGACATGGGAGATGAAGAGGCGCAGTCCAAGGAGGACGCCGAGACCACCACGATCAAAGCCGTGGCCAATGCGCGCCGGATTCTCTCCGCCGGCGTGACCACGCTTCGCGATGTGGGGGAGAAGGGACACCACGACCTGGTGTGGCGCCGCGCGATTCGCGCAGGCCAGATGCTCGGGCCGAGCCTGCACATCAGCGGGCAGTTCGTCACCCGTACCGGCGGGCACGCGTGGTACGACGGGTACCAGGCGGACGGCCCGGACGAGGTTCGAAAGGCCGTGCGCACGCAGGTGCGGGCCGGCGTGGACTGGGTGAAGGGCATGATCACCGGCGGGATCTCGACCGCGGGGCTGTCCCCGACGAATGCCGAGTACTCCCGGGAGGAGATCCGAGCCCTCGTTGACGAGGCGCACCGGCGAGGTCGGAAGGTCGCCGTGCACGCGCATGGCGGAGAGGCGGTGGACTGGGCGCTCGAGGCCGGGGTCGACACGATCGAGCACGGCGTGTTTATCACAGACCGGCAACTCGAGACGGCGGCGCGACAGGGAACGTACCTCGTCGTCACCTATGAGATCATCCACCAGGCCGCGACGAGCCCCGATGTGCCCGATCACTATCGCGAAAAGAGTGTCCGCGCCATTCGACAGTACCTGGACACGCTTGCCAAAGCCAAGGCCTATCACGTCCCGGTTGCCGTGGGCGGGGACTCGTGGCACGGCGACCCCTGCGGTGAGGCCAAGGCCCTCGTGGCAGCCCAGTTCAGCCCCGCGGAGGCGCTCGCGGCGCTCACCGTGAACGGCGCCCGGCTGCTGGGGCTCGAGGACGAGATCGGCAGCCTCGCCGTCGGGAGAGCGGCGGACTTCGTCGCCCTGGACGGCGATCCGACAAGAGACGTCGAGGCCGTCCGGAGGGTCGCGAGCGTGGTCAAGGGCGGGGAGGACCCCTTTTCGCATCGAGGTCGCTGAAGGAAGCGCGCGTTGCGGCCCGCACCGACCGCGGGCGCACCGCGCGTCGTGACGGAGGAGACGGGGGGGCCCGATCGGGAACTTCGACCTCGCGGTCCTGCAGCACACCGCGGTGGTTGAGATCGGGGAGGGATGCAGCATGTCGAGTTCTCGCACCCGGCCACGTGCCCTGGTCACGGGGGCATCCGCCGGCATCGGGGCGGCGTACGCTGGCCGACTGGCACGCGAGGGGTACGACCTGGTGCTGGTCGCGCGGCGGCGCGAGCGGCTGGAGCAACTGGCCGAGCGGTTGCATACAGAGGCGCACGCGCACGCCGAGGTGCTCGCGGCCGACCTCGCGGACGCCGGCGCGCTCGCACAGGTTGAGGCGCGCGTCGCCGGCGATGAGTCTCTCGCGCTGTTGGTGAACAACGCCGGCTTCGGCGCGTACCGCCCGTTTGCGCAGGTCGAGCCGGCTGTCATCGACAGCCTGATCAACGTCCACGTCCGCGCCGTGGCCCGCCTCACCCGCGCGGCGCTCCCCGGTATGATCCGTCGCGGCACCGGCGGTGTCATCAACGTAGCCTCCCTGCTCGCGTTCAGCGGCTCGATACCGCCGAACCCGCTGCCGCACCGCGCCACCTATGCCGGGGCGAAGGCGTTCATCGTGACGTTCACGCAGGCGCTCGCGGGCGAGATCAGCGGCACCGGCGTCCGCGTGCAGGTCTGCCTCCCCGGCGTCGTGGCGACGGAGTTCCACACGGTGCAGGGGATGGACTTCAGCCAGCGGCCGAGGATGACGGCGGACGATGTGGTCGCCGCGTCGCTCGCCGCGCTTGCGCAGGGCGAGGTCACGTGTGTACCCGCGCTCGACGACGCGTCGCTGCTCGAGCGGCTCTTGGAGTTGCAACGCGCGCTCATGGGAAGTGCCAGCAACCCGGTGCTCGCGAAGCGCTATCGGCCGGACACAGCCTAACGCGGCGACCCCGCCCGCGCCGGGGTTGCGCGCCGCGCCGCCGGACGCCCTCGCGCGGGCGGTGCGGGATCCTACCAGGGGATCGGGCGGCGGTCCCGGAAGAACCCGCCCGTCGGACCGTCCGGCGGGAGCGTCGCGAGCCAGATCGGCGTGTCGGCGCCCTGCTCCGGAGAACGGGGCGCGCGGAGTCCCCCCATCTTGGTCCGCACCCAGCCGGGACACACGGCGTTGACCAGGATGCCCGTCCCGTCGAGGTCGGCCGCGAGCTTGACCGTCAGCATGTTGAGCGCCGCCTTCGAGACGCTGTACGCCGGGGCATCCGGGTCGGGATCCACGAAGCTCCCCGCGCCGCTCGAGACGTTCACGATCCGTCCGTAGCGTCCCCGCCGCATCAGCGGGACGAACGTCACGCACATGCGCCAGGGGCCGAGCAGGTTCACGTCGAGCGCGGCGCGGGCGATCGCCATGTCCGCCTGGCCCGCGCGCTGGCGGAGATCGTAGTAGGCGCCGGCGTTGTTGACGAGCGCGTCCAGGCGCCCGTGCTGCGACTCGACGTCGCGCCGCAGCGCCGCGACCGATCGGTCGTCCGTGACGTCGAGCTGGTGCGGGATCAGGCGCAGCTCCGGGGCGCGCGTCTTTGCGACGATCGCTGCGGCCGCGGCCGGGTCGCGCGCCGTCACGTAGACGGTCAGGCCCAGCTCGGCGAGCCCGCGCGCGATCGCCCAGCCGATCCCCCGGTTCGCGCCGGTGACGACCGCGATCCGGTCGCTCGCGGGCACGGCCGCGCCTTTCTTCCAGCGGGCGGGTCCGACTCTTGGAAGAAACATCGCCGGCCCTAGCGCAACTTGCCCCGTCCCAGGAGCGGCCAGACGATCTCGACCCGGCCGTCGCGCACGCCGTACAGCTCGTCGTGCAGGCAGACGGTCGTGTCGGAGTAGCCGACCACGAACTCGATCTTGTCCCCGATCTTGAGCGATGCGTCCGGCTCGCTGAGCTCCAGCTTGGCGTGCTCGGCCGACAACGCGACCGACGTCACGTGCGGCAGCCCGATCGGCTCGGGTGAGGCGGCGTCGCTGCTCATCGTCTTCTTGCCGGCGTCGCAGATGACCCGGGTCGGCGTCGGCCGGCTCGTGACGGTCGCGAGCACCGTGAGCGCGTACTCGTGATCCACGCCCATCCGGGTGCGGTACAGCACGTCGCCGAAGATGCCGCCGCCGGCCTGGATTTCGGTGATCCCCGGCACCCGGGCCGTGACCATGTAGGTGCCGGTGCCCCCGCAACTGACGATGTCCACGGGGAGGTCCGCCCGCCGGCAGCGCTCGGCGCTGTCGACGAGCAGGCCCACCGCCTGCTCGATCGCCCGCCGCTTCTCCGCGGGATCGGTGATCCGGATGGCGTGGGCCTCCCACCCCATCACCCCGGCGAAGCGCAGCCCCTCGCAGCCGTGAACCGTTCGGGCGAGGCGGACGACCGCGTCGCCCGGTTCCACGCCGGCGCGGTTCATTCCGGTGTTGACCTCGATCAGGACGCGCAGGCGCACACCCTTCTGGCGGGCCGCGGCGTCCAGCGCGCGCACGTTGACCTCGCTGTCCACCGCGACGATCACGTCGGCGTGCGGCAGCAGGTTGACCAGGCGCGCGATCTTCTGGTCGCCGACGATCTGGTTGGCGACCAGGATGTCGCGGATCCCGCCCGCGGCCATCACCTCGGCCTCGCCGAGCTTCGCGCAGGTGACCCCGTGGGCGCCGGCCCGCAGCAGCATGTGCGCGAGCGCCGGCGTCTTGAGCGCCTTCGTGTGCGGCCGCCATCCCACCCCGGCCTCGCGCATGTACCGGGCCATGCGGTCCAGGTTTCGCTCCATCGTGGGCAGGTCCACGAGCAGGGCGGGGGTGTCGAGGTCCGTCTTGGGGCGTCCGATCGCCCATGTCTGGAGTGTCATCGACCGCTCCTTTGATGCGGTTGTGTCGCGGCGGCGGCTACGGGACGGTCTCCCGCGGCTCGACGCCCGCCCGGTGCGGGTGCCGGTAGCGGAACTTGTCCATCTTGATCAGCTGCCGGTAGCTGCCGAAGCGTGTCGCGTCGGCCGCCGCCAGGTCGAGCGGCTCGGGCGTCTCCTCGTCGCCCTCCGCGCCGAATACGCGGCGGATCTTGTACGTCGTCAGCCGCTCCGCGGGAACGCGCCCCGCCTCGCGGACGAGCCGGCGCATCTCGTGCGGCGGGATCAGCTGGCCGTACCCGGCGCCCGCGGCGGTGGAGATGCTCTCGTTGATGAGCGTGCCGCCGAGGTCGTTCGCGCCGGCCCCGAGCAGCAGCTGCGCCACGCGGGGCCCTTCCTTGACCCAGGACACTTGAAGATTCGGGATCGCGCGGTTGAGGACGATCCGCGCCACGGCGTGCACCCTGAACACCTCGACGCCCGTCGGGCCGGGCCGCAGCCCCGGCACGAGGCCGCGCTTCCACATCGGCGCCTCGGTGTGGACGAAGCTGAGCGGCACGAACTCCGTGAAGCCGCCGGACGACCGCTGGAGATCCCGGAGCAGGACTAGGTGCCGGGCCTGATCGCCCGCGGTCTCAACGTGGCCGAACATCATCGTGGAGGTCGTCGGAATGCCCAGCTCGTGCGCGGTGCGGACCACCTCGATCCACTGCGCCGTGCGGATCCGGCCGGGAGCGATGCGGTTGCGCAACTCGTCGTCCAGGATCTCGGCGGCCGTGCCCGGCAGGCTCCCCACGCCGGCCTCGCGCAGCGCGATGAGATAGTCGCGAATCGACCGCCGCGAACGGACCGAGCCGTAGAGCACCTCCTCGGGCGAGAAGCCGTGGATGTGGATCTCCGGCAGCGCGTCCTTGATCCGCCGCGTCAGGTTGATGTAGAGGTCGCCGTCCATCTTCGGGGCCAGCCCGGCCTGGACGCACACCTCGGTCGCCCCGAGCTCCCACGCCTCGCGCGCCCGCCGCAGGATCTCCTCCTCGGGCAGGAAGTAGCCCTCTTCCTCTCTGAAGTCGCGGCTGAACGCGCAGAACCCGCAGCCCTTGATGCAGACGTTCGTGAAGTTGATGTTGCGGTTGACGACGTAGGTGACGACCTCGCCGACGGTCTGGCGGCGCAGGTGGTCGGCCGCGGCGATCGTCGCTGTGAGATCGGCTCCGGTTGTCGCGAGCAGCCGTTCGGCCTCCTCGGCGGACACGTCACCACCGGACAGCGCGCGGTCGAGGGTGCGCGCGACCTCCGTGGACACCTCGGCGAGTATGCGGTGGAGCGGGTAACCAGGTTCAGGAAGCGGCGACGCCATGGCGGGCGAGGCCTCCTTTCACGTACCCCTCGTCGTCGGCCGCCTCGCGGAGGCCGGCGCGAAGGGGGGCCGGGACATACTCGGGACGCTGCAACAGGTACTCGGGGTAGACCGGCAGGCGCGGGCGCAGGGTCAGTCCGGCCTCGGCCGTGCGCGCCGCGAGTGCAGCGATCTCGGGCCACCGGGCTTCCGGGTTGACGAAGTCGATCGTGAGCGGAGAGATCCCGCCCCAGTCGTTGATCCCCGCGGACAGGTAGACGTGGTAGGCGTCTGCCGTGAGGTTCGGTGGCACCTGGATGTTGATGTCGGGGCCCAGCACGAGCCGCGCGATCGCCGCCGTGCAGACGACGTCGTCCACGTCGGGCTCCGGCGCGCCGGACATGGGCGTGGCGGGCTTCGCGCGGAAGTTCTGCACGATCACCTCCTGCACGTGGCCCCACCGTGCGTGGGCCTCGCGGATCGCGAGCAGCGTGTCCACGCGTTCCTCCCGCGTCTCGCCGATTCCCAGCAGCAGGCCGGTGGTGAACGCCACGCGCAACCGGCCGGCGGACTCGAGCGTATGGAGCCGCGCCCGCGGATGCTTGCTCGGGGCGTGCTCGTGCGGCCCGCCCGGGCCGCACAGCCGCTCGCTCGTGTTCTCGAGCATGAGGCCCATCGACGCGCTCACGTCGCGCAGCGCCGCCATCTCGGATTCGGACAGCGTCCCGGGATTCACATGCGGCCACAGCGCCGTCTCAGCGAGCACCAGCGCGGCCATCTCTCGCAGGTAGGCGAGTGTGCTCCGGTACCCGCGGCGGCGGAGCCACGCTCGGGCCTCCGGGAACCGCTGCTCGGGGCGTTCCCCGAGCGTGAACAGCGCCTCCGTGCACCCCAGCCGCTGTCCCCGCCGCGCGACGTCGAGCACCTGCTCGGGCGTCATGTAGAGCGCGGGATCGGAGGCCGGCGTGGTGCGGAACGTACAGTACCCGCACGCGTCGCGGCAGAGCCGCGTCAGCGGAATGAAGACTTTGGGAGAGAAGCTGACCGTCGTGCCCTTGCCGCGGGCGCGGAGCAGCCGGGCGGCCCCGCAGACCGCGTGGACGTCCGCGGGCTCAGCCGAGATGAGGCGGAGTGCCTCGTCGCGGCCGAGCGCCGCCCCGCCGGTGACGCGGTCGAGGATCGCCGCGATCTCCCGTGAACCGGCCCGACCGGGTGGGTCGCCGGCGAGGGGTGGTCCGGAAGCTGCGGTCGTCCCGAAGGCCATGAGGGAAGAATCCGGAGCCCGACAGGCCTCAGCGCGCGTGCCTGGCGGCGCGGCGGAGCGAGCTCAACAGCACCGTCCCCACGGCCAGCGGCATGATCCACCACGCCGGAACGGCGCGGTGCGCCAGCAGATAGGTCACGGCGAGCGCGACGATCACGCCGGCCGCCACGGTCCAGTCGTCCCCGACGATGAACTCGTACCAGAACCGAAAGAACCCGATCACCGCGCCTGCCATGTCACTGCCCTCCGTTTCCTATCGAGGGCGTCGCCGGCATCCGCTGCCGCTGCTGCCGCAGGAGCGACGTGAACGCCAGCGACACCACGATCAGAAACGCGAGGATGGCCGGGATCGCCCCGTCCCCTGCGGGCCAATTCACGCCGGCGCCCTCCGCGCTCCAGAACGTCCCGAACGTGGTGAGCATGAGGCCGACCGCGAACTTCATCGCGTTCTCGGGGACGGTGCTGAGCGGCCGGTGGATCAGCACGCCGGTGCCCGCGACGAGGACCACCGCGACGGCCGCCCCGAGGATCGCCAGGGGAAGATTGCCTTCGGTGCTCCCGAACGTCACGACGATGAACGCCACTTCCAGTCCTTCCAGGAGCACGCCCTTGAACGACAGCGTAAACCCATACCAGTCGAGCCCGGCACGGAGCGTCGTGGCGGCGGTGCGCGCCGCCGCGGTCTCCCGCCGGAACGCGGCGTCCTCGTCGTGCAGCGGCACGTATCCGGCCGCCCTGAGCACGGCCTTGCGCAGCCACTGCAGGCCGAACACCAGCAGCAGGACTCCCACGACGAGCCGGAGGGCGTCGATCGGGATGTACGTCAGTGCCGGCCCGAACACCGCGACGACGGCGGCCAGGACGACCACCGCGGTCCCGACGCCGACTAGCGCCGGCCGCCAGCCGCGTGTCACGCCGACCGCGAGCACGATCGTCAACGCCTCCACCATCTCGACCGCGGAAGCCAGGAAGGTGGCGAGTACGAGCAGGATGCTGTGCATCAACACCAGCGCATCACCTCGGACACACTAGGACCAGCCATCCGGCCACGTTCGGGACCGGGCCCCGCTCCCCTAGAGTGCTTACGTTCGGCGGTGGTGCGGGAACTCCCGTTGACCGGCCGGCGGTGCCGACGGCCGGTACGAGGTCGAGTGGAGGTCCGGGCACGGCTGCGACCTGGGGCCCGGGCGCGCGAGCAACTCGCCCGCTCAAACGCCGGACGGATCCGGAACCGCCTCGACCCCCGCGGGCACCCGGTGCCCAGACGGCGCGGCGCCGGCCTCCTCGGGGAACAGCAGGCATCCCGCGGGATCGAGGCTCAACCCCACGACCGCTCCCCGCTCCCACCGCCGTTCGTCACGAATGCCGACCAGCTTGATCCCGGTGTCGAACAGCACGGCGTAGTCGTAGCCGCGTCCGCGGAACGCCGCGTCGCACACGCGCGCGCGGAGCTGAGTCAACGGGTCTTCGGGAGGGACCAGCCGGATCGCCGCCGGCCGGATCAGCAAACGAGCCCGCCGGTGGGCCTGCACAGGCCCGGCGACCTGCGCGGACACCCGTGGAGCACCGCCCAACCCGGTGAGGCGGACGGAGGCGGCGGACGAGCCGGCCTGTTCCGTCTCGGCCTCGAACTCTCCGGCGAGGCCGGTGAATCGGGCGACGAACGGCGTCGCGGGCCGCTCGTAGAGGTCCTCGGGCGAACCGCACTGCACCAGCCGCCCTCCCTGAAGGACGCCGATCACGTCGGCCAGCGCAAACGCCTCGGCCTAGTCGTGCGTGATGTAGATCGACGTGGCCCCGCTCTCGCGGGTCAGCGTCCCGATCTCGATGCGCATCTGCTCCCGGAGATTGGCGTCGAGGTTCGAGAGCGGCTCGTCGAAGAGGAGCAGGCCGACGTCGGCCACAAGAGCCCGCGCCAGCGCAACCCGCTGCTGCTCGCCCCCCGACAGCTGGTTGGGATAGCGGCCGGCGAGATGAGCGAGGCCCACGCGGTCCAGCATCTCGCGGCTCCGCCGCTCCGCGTCCGGTCGCGGGAGGCGCCGCCGCCCCAGCGCGAAAACGACGTTCTGCAGCGCGGTCAGGTGCGGCCAGAGTGCGTAGTCCTGAAAGACCATCGCCAGATCGCGCCGCTCCGGCGGGAGATGCAGGTCGCCGTCCGCGACGGGCAGGTCCCCCATCGTGATGCGTCCGGATGACAGCCGCTCGATGCCGGCCACGCAGCGCAGCAGCGTCGTCTTACCCGACCCCGACGGGCCGAGGAGCACGAGAAATGCCCCTGGCTCGACCGTGACGCCGACGGTTTCCAGTGCCAGCTTGTCCCCGTAGCGCTTGACGGCCCGCTCGATCACAACCGACGGCGGCGTTCGGACGCCGGCTGGTGCGCCGAAGGCGCCTCCTGCGCCGGGAGACGGCGTCATCGGGGAGCACCTCCAATGCGCTGCCAGCCGCGCGGGGCGAGCAGGCGGAACAACGCGAGCGCCGCCACGATGACGAGGAACTGCTCACCGAGCGCCATGACGGTCATCGCCGTTCCCTCGCCGTAGTGGTAGTTTCCCAGATAGTTCGTGATCGCGACCGATACCGGCGGGGCCCCCGGCGCGTACAGCAGCTGCGACACCGGGAGCTCGAGCAGGGTTTTGGCAAACGTAAGGAGCCACGCCCACAGCAGCACCTGCGACAGCACCGGGAGCACCGCGCGGCGCCACGCTCCCAGGAGCGAGCTGCCGTGGACCCGCGCCGCGTGCAGCAGCGAGTCCTGCACCTGCGCAACCGGCCCCACCATCAGCCTCGCCTGGCTCGGCAGCGCCACCGCCAGGTATCCCATCACCAGCAGCGCCGTCGTCCCGTACAACGACACGCCCATGTGGACGACCAACGGCAGATTGTACGCGAAGATGTAGCCGGCGGCAAGCACGATGCCCGGCAGCGCCACGGCCCCGAGCAGCAGCAGGTCGACGCTCCTGGCGAGGGCGCCGGCGTTCTTCGCCGTGAGGACCCGGGCGACCACGAGACCGAGCGTGGCCGCGAGCACGCCGGTTGTCGCCGCCATCTCGCTGGACAGTCGGAGCGGGGCGGCGAGACCCGTGCGCCCGTGGAAGACGAGGCCGTAGTTCTCGAGGGTGAACGCCCGGACCGACAGCGCCGAGCCGAAGTCCTTGAGCATCGAGCCGACGACCGCGCCCAAGATCGGCGCTCCGAGCGCCACGAGAAACAGCGCGCACGCCGCCGCGGTCCCAAACGCCTGGACGGCGGGATGCAGCATTCGGCGCGCCGGCGTGCGCGTCCGCCCGGAGAAGACGGCGTAGGTGCGCCCCTTGAGGACGCGGGCCTGCACCGCGATGGGAATCGCCGCGGACGCGACCAGCATCCAGCCCACGACCGCCGCGACGCCGAAGTTGGCGGGGTTGTTGTCGATCGCCTCGTACAGCACGTACGTGGCGATCGGGAAGTGCGCGCTGGCGGCGAGGCTGGAGGCCACGCCGAAGTCGCTCATGCCTTCGGCGAACGCGATCGCGAGCGCCGAGAGGATCGCCGGGGCCAGAATCGGCAGCATCACTAGCGCCGCGCGGACGGCGCCTGCGCCGTGCACCCGCGCCGCCTCCTCAAACTCTCCGCCGAGCGTCAACAGGGCGGCGGACACGACCATGTACGCATACGGCATCACGGACAGGGTCTGGATGATGACCACACCCACCGGTCCGAAGAATACATGATAGACGGGAGCCGCATTCACGCCGAACTGGGACAGGATCCCGTGCGGCTGCAGGAGATACTCCCAGCCCTCCGCGACCAGGAACGACGGCATCAGCAAGAGCATCCACACCAGCAGGGGCCACGCGCGCCGGCCCAACAGGTTGGTGCGGTGGACGCCCCACGCGAGAGCCATCGCGATGACGAGGGCCCCTGCCGCGGTCGTCGTGCTCACCCACAGCGAGTTGAACAGTCCCCGCAGCGTCGTTCCGGAGAGCGCCGCGGCGACGTTCGCGACGGTGAACCACGCCGTGCCCTGGTCGAACAGCCTGGGCGAAACGGCCTGGACCAGGAACACCGCGACCGGCGCGACGAGCAGCGCCGCGAGCGCCAGCCACAACGCGACCCACCCGGCCAGGGTCGCGCCCCGGTGGCCGCGCAGGGCCCCCCAGGGTCCCACGAGACGCGTCCCCGCCGGCCGCAGGTTCCGCGCCGCGTCGCGGCGCCGCGGTCGAGCACGTGCGAAAGAGTCTCCGGCGGCGCCGCGATGCCGCCCCGACCGAGATCGTCTGCGCGGCCCGAGGAGGGTCCCGGCACCGTCAGGGGAGCCCGGTCACTGGACGATGTTGCTGGCGAACCACGAGTTAATGGAGTTCTCCAGCGCCCCCCACTGGTAGGCGTTGATCGTCCTCGAAGGTACGGACGCGAGCGGCGGAAGCTGTGGCAGCGGGCTGATGCCTTCCACCACGGGCCAGTACAGCGAGTCGCCGGTGGGATCGGCGCCCTTCATCGCGTCCTGTCCCTGGGGCGACAGCACGAACTCGACGAACTGCTTCGCCTCGGCGATCTCCTCGGCGGAGGCCTTGCCGTCGATGCCGATCACGCTGGGAATCGGCGTCGACGGCCGGATGAACGTCAGCTTGATGTCGCTGGCTTTGGTGCCGGCTCCGATCCCGGCCGAGCTCTGGATGAGTGCGATCTTGATGTCCCCGGTCTCGAGCGCGTGCAGTGTGTCGCCGTTTCGCCGGAAGACCTTGAGGCCGTTGGCCTTCAACGCCAGGAAGAACTTCTGCCCCTCGGGCACGCCCCCGAAGTAGTTGAACAGGCCGGCCACGAACGGGTACGTGGGCCCGGAGATCGCGGGATTGTTCATGCCGACGGCGCCTCTCCACGCGGGCGAGAGCAGTTCGCTCCAGGTCGTCGGCGGCTTGGTAACCGTCTTGGTGCTGTAGACGACCGTGCCCGCCATCGTGACGCCGGTCGGGACATAGCTCTTATTCGAAGGCGTAAGCGACAGCCCGAGGGAGTTGAAGCGCACGTTCGGCGAATACCCACGCTGGAGCATCTGCTGCTGATCCATCGCCGCGAACGCTTCGTCGCCATCCACCCAGAGCACGGCCCACTTCGGGTTGTTGCGCTCCGCCTGCACCTTGACGAGCAGCGGACCGGTGCTGTCGTCGACGAGCGCCACCTGAATGCCCGTGGCCGCCTGAAACGCCTTGGTCACGTTCGCGTCGTACCCTTGGGCGGAGTACACGACCAGGGGCACTGACGTGGCGCTCCAAGCGGGGTGGTTGACCGCGCCGCCCCAGGCCAAGACGGTGACGCCCGCCGCAACGAGCCCGGCGAGGATCGCGACGCGGCCGCGACGGGCGAAACGGACGGCGTGGCCTCGCGGCCGTCGCCTCGCGGCCGGCCCAGGCGTTGCTGCGGACGTAGCGGACGAACGAGAGTGCGCGAGATGCCAGTCGCTCACGGTGATTCGACCCCCCAAGATCCAGCTGTGGCGTTCTCCAAAAGGGATGGAAGCGGTTGGATGCGGTCGGGATCGATGACCGAACCCGGCTCCTTGATGGCTATGATACGTCCTGCTGCAGAGGCGCCTCAACGAACGTACTGTGAAGCGTTGCGCAAATGCCCGCGCGCGGACGTTGCCGCATCTTAACCCTCCGGTAATCGCGCCTTAACAGCGCGACACCGTATTCGGGACAGCGTCGGACGGTCGGTCCCAGGGAACGGGCGAGCCCGGATCCGGAGTACGGGGCGTGCCTAGAGCCGGTTGAGGCCGTTCAGCGCCGCGACCTTGTAGGCTTCGGCAAGCGTGGGATAGTTGAATACGGCGTCGCGAAGGTACGTGACCGTCCCGTCATGGTCGATGAGCGTTTGCCCGATGTGAACGAGCTCGGTCGCGTTCTGCCCGATGATATGAACCGCCAGTAGCTTGAGGGTGTGCCGGTCGAAGAGGAGCTTCAAGATGCCGGACCGGCCGCCGCTGATCTGCACGCGCGACAGCTCGCGGAACGGGGCGATGCCGACCTCGTACGGAACCGACTGCTCTGTCAGCAGCCGTTCCGTCGGGCCCGTCATAGCGATCTCCGGGATCGTGTACATCCCGTACGGCAGGTTCGGCGGCAGCGGGGCCGCGTCGGCCCCGAACGCGTGCAGCGCGGCGAGCCGTCCCTGCTCCATCGACGTCGAGGCGAGGCTCGGGAAGCCGATGATGTCACCGGCCGCGTAGACGTCCTCGATCTCGGTGCGGAAGTATTGGTCCACCTTGAGGCGCCCGCGAGCGTCGGGATGGATCCCGATGGACTCGAGGTTCAGGTCGGCCGAGGCGCCCTGCCGGCCGGCGGAAAACATCAGCGAGTCGGTCGTGAACGTTTTCCCGCTTTCGAGCTCGACCAGGACGCGGCCGTTGTCGGTCGGCCGGACACCCGACACCTTCTCTCCGAACCGGAGCGTGATTCCCTCGTCCCGCATGTGATAGTACAGCGCGTCCTCGATCTCGTCGTCGACGAAGTCCAGCGGTCGCCGGCGGCCGTCGACCAGCGTCACCTGGACCCCGAGCACCTGGAAGATCGTCGCGTACTCGAGGCCGACGACGCCGGCCCCGACGAACGTCATCGAGCGGGGGAGCTCCTGCAGCCGGAGCAACCCGTCGCTGTCGATGATCCGGCGGTCGTCGAACTCGATCCCGGCTGGACGGCCGGGGGTCGTGCCGACGGCGATCACGGTCTTTTGGGTCTGCAGAATTCTCTGGCCGTCCGGCGTTGAGACGAGGATCCGATGGGCGTCCATGAAGCTGGCGGTACCGGCCACGACGTCGACGCGGTTGCGGATCAGCTGGTCGCGGACGATGTTGACCTCGTTCTCGATGACGCGCTGGGTGCGGAACGTGAGATCGTTAATGGTGATCTGCTCTTTCACCCGGTACGCGGCGCCGTACACCTGCCGCTGCCGGATGCCGGAGAGGTAGGCGACGGCCTCGCGCAGGGTCTTGCTGGGAATGGTGCCCTGGTGAAGGCATCCGCCGCCGACGTCGGCGTTCCGCTCGACGACGGCGACGTGCTTGCCCATCTTGGCCGCCGCGATGGCCGCGCGCTGACCCGCGGGCCCGCTCCCAAGAACCACTAACTGGTACTCGCTCATGGCTCGCTCTGTGTCGTGTTCGGGCCGTGCGGGCGGCGGTCCTCCGGGCGATCGTGCCCGTGAGCGCGTGCCGGCGTGCGGCCCCGTGTCGTGGTTGTGCCCTGTTCCGCCGGCCACGAGTCATGCTACAAGAGTACTGTTAAGGTGGGGGCAAGGCGTCGTTAACGGGAAGCACAAGCACCGTAAGTTGCATCCGGCGACTGGCATCTCGATCGAGCATGGGACTGACAAGCTCGGCGGTACTCGAATGAGACTAGGTGAGGCGGACATTCTCGCAGAGAGGCGGACGTTGAGGGGAGGCGCGAATGGCGTACTACTTGGTTTCTGGGGTCCCGCGGGCCGGTCGCCTCGACGATCTCCAGGCCCGCTTGGCGGCGGACGAGTTCATCGGGATGCGACCGTTTGGGCGATCGCTCTCGGGGTCGCTGCGAAACGCGCGGCGCCAGGCTGGCGGCGTGGCCGTTTGGGAGGAGGAGGACTATTGTCGCCCGCCGCTCGCGCAGGAGCGTGCTGCGGTGCTGGATCAGTATTTTGACGAGCTTCAGATAGAGCCGGTCACGCGTGGAGCGGGATGGGAGCGCATCGCGGGGTTACCGCCGCTCTTTCCAAGTTTGGCCAGCAGGTGACCGCGTCCGTTCCGGGAGGTTCCCGGGGTCTCGTTTGCCCACGCGCAATTGATGCACGCGGTCGTTGACACCGTGCGCTGGAGAAGCGCACGGCCGGCATCCCTACTGATGCGATAGCGGCGAATGGGCGAGCGCGGGGACGAATTGCAACAACTGAGCGATGATCGACGGACCGAGCGCCGCCGCGGCGACGTGACGCACACTGCCCGAGTCGAACGGCCACACCGGAAACCGCATGACGATCCCGCGTAGTTCCCGCATGGTCTTCATGTTGTCCAGCTGACCCTTGATGGAGTCGGCGTCGGTCAGAGGACGGAACGACGCATTCTGCCACTCGTCAA
>DASQGM010000362.1:0-1766 GCA_035632615.1 bacterium
GGCCGGGGGACGCCGCCGGGGTCAGACGCGCAAATGCCTCCTCACGGCAAGGAGGCTCCCGACGACGCCGATCACCACACCCCACACCAACAGTTTCCAGAGCAGTCCCAGCGCGACCTGCTCGGGCTCCGGCAGGGGCAGGAACGGCAGCGAACTCCGGGCGCTGTGGACGACCAGCGCGTACAGTCCGGCGACCGCGACGAACGCCCCCGCCGCCCCGCAGGCGCCCGTGACGGCCCCTTCAACCACGAAGGGCCACCGGATGAACCACGCCGTGGCCCCCACGAGCCGCATCACCTCGATCTCGGCCCGGCGGGCGAACACCGTCAGCCGGATCGTGCTGGCGATGATGACCAGGGCCACCAGCGCGAGCGCGCCGCCCACCACCGCCCCGAACACCCGCACCACCCGGGTCAACGCGAACAGGCGCCCCACGGCGCCCCCGCCGTAGCTGGCCGTCTCCACACCGGGCAGCCGCTGCGCCGCGGCGGCGATCGCGTCAAGCCGGTCCGGTCGATCGGCGCTCACCACGAACGACGCGGGCAACGGGTTCCGCGCCAGCAGGTCGCGGAACTGGACCCCTCCGCCGATCGACCGCCGCAGCCGGTCGAGCGCCTCCCCTTTCGACACGTAGGTCACGTCGGTCACGCCGGGCAGGGACTCGAGCCCCGCGCGCACCGCCGCGACGGCGTTGTCGGCGAGGCCGTCCTTCAGGTACACGATCGTCTGCACCTGGGATTCCAGCCGGCGTGCGATGTAGTCCAGGGCGCCCGCGACGACGAGCGCGGCCCCGAGGGCGACGAGCGTCACGACCGTGACCGTCACGGCGGCGAGGCTCATCAGCCCGTTGCGCCGGAACGCCTGAAGACCCTCGGAGAGGAAGTAGCGGGCGCCGCGCGACGGGTAGACCGGGCTCATCGGCCGCCGTACAATCCCCGCCGCTGGTCGCGCACCACGACGCCGGTGTCGAGCGCGATCACGCGGCGACGCAGGATGTCGACGATCATCTTGTCGTGGGTCGTCACGACCACCGTCGTCGCGCGCAGGTTGATCTGGGACAGCAGCTGCACGATCTCCCACGACGTGTCCGGATCTAGGTTGCCCGTCGGTTCGTCCGCGAGCAACAGCGGCGGACGATGGACGAGCGCGCGGGCGATGCTGACCCGCTGCTGCTCCCCGGCGGACATCTGCCCCGGCAGCGCGTCGGCTCGGGCGGCAAGGCCGACGACCTCGAGCACCTCCGCGACGCGGCGCGCCAAGTCCCGGGACGGCGCGCCGGTCACCTCCAGCGCGAACGCCACGTTCTCCCGCGCGGTCTTTCGCGGCAGCAGCTTGAAGTCCTGAAACACGACGCCCACACGACGCCGGAGAAACGCGACCTGGCGCGCCGGCAACCGAGTGATGTCGCGGCCGTTCACGAGCACGCGCCCGGACGTCGGCGACTCTTCCCGGTAGATCATCTTCATCAGCGTGGACTTGCCCGTGCCCGTCGGCCCCACGATGAACACGAACTCCTCGGGCGCGATCCGAAACGACACGTCCCGCAGCGCCGTGACACCCTTGGGGTAGATCTTCGTGACGTGGTCGAACTCGACCGCGGCGGGCCCGAGCGCCTTGGCCGCAGCCGGGTCCGGCTCGGGAGTCGGAGCGGCCTCGTGGTGGGGCGTCCCGTTCGGGTCCGCGGGCACGGACGCCACGGCGGTCTGCGGCGCGCGGGCCGCGGGCGCGCCATCTTCTGCCCGGGTCGTCATCGCCGGGGTCAGATC
>DASQGM010000363.1:0-1803 GCA_035632615.1 bacterium
CCACCGCATCAGGTCGAGATTCCATTGGAGTTTGATGTACAACGGGCTCTCGCGACGCAGCATGGACGCAAGCGAAGACCCGACAACGCCCGGGGCACAGATCGGCCCCGAGAGCGACGGCACGATCCATCCCGCATTGCCCCACGAGCACGCCATACCCGGTTCGCCCCGGTCGATAAGGGTCAAGCACTCGCCGTGCCGGGTGAGCTCGTACGCGCACAGCAACCCGATCACGCCGGCACCGATCACGACCGTCCTGCCCATCCGCGTCACCGCGCCGAGCCCGTGGCGGACGGCGCCATCGACCGGTCCGACGCCGTCGCGACCGTCACCGCGAGCCAAGTGCGGATGGCCGGCAAGATCCAGTCCATGCGGACGCTCCCCGAGCGCACGTCTCGAGCACACGTGCGCTCCCAAGGAGCGTTCAGGGCGGGCGCGGGGCTTCCTCTCGCCCCGGCCCGTGTGTCGGGCGAGCGATCCGCGTGCGCCGTCGGGCGGCCGAGTCGATGCCGGCGACGCCGTCGGGCAGCTTCGCCGGAAGTTCGCTGGAAGATTGTCCGAATATTCGAAAGATGGCGTTCCCTTGTACGCTCAATCCTTGCCCGCCCCCCTGGAACACGCTAGACTCGTGCGAAGGGGGGGCGCGCATCCGTTCCGCCCCCGGTCGAGCAGACAGTCGGAGGGGAGTGGCGTGGGCGAGGCGTTCATCCTGTGCTATCATCGCGTGGTTGAGCAGCCGCCTGCCGACCCGTTCGGCCTCCTGACCCGGTACGGGCTCTGCGTGGAGGTCGAGCGCTTTCGAGGGCAAATGGAACTCCTGGCACGCCACTACCGCGTTGTCCCGCTCGACGAACTGGTCGCGTCGTTTGAGCACCACCGCCGGGGTCCGTCCCTCGTGGCCGTGACGTTCGACGACGGGTACGCGGACAACTACTTGCACGCGTTCCCCGTGCTTCAGCGTGTCGGCATCCCCGCCACCGTGTTCCTGGCGACCGGCACCGTCGGGACGGGCGCCGCGTTTTGGTGGGACCGCCTGGCGTGGCATCTCTCGCGCCACGCCGGGGACCGCCTGTCGCTCCCGCCGTCGCTCGACGGCCCCGACACCGTGCTCGAGTCGCCGGAGCAACTGCCCCGCGTGTTCGACGCGCTCCACACCCGCCTGCGAACGCTCCATGGACCGACGCGGAATGCGCTCTTGGACGCGATCGTGGGCGACGCGGCCCCAGGCTCCTCGCGCCCGCTGACCTGGGACGAGGTGCGGCGGATGTCCGCAGCCGGGATGACCTTCGGGGCGCACTCGGTTTCCCACCCGTCACTCGTCGCGATCTCCGACGCCGAGCTTCGGAGCGAGATCGAGCGCTCCCGGGATGAGGTTCTGGCACGTGTGGGGGTTGTCGCGACCTCGTTCTCGTATCCGTTTGGGTACGTGGACGACCGCGCTGCGAACGCGGTCAAGGCGGCGGGCTTCCGTGCCGCGGTGACCGTTCGAGCGGCCTGCTGCGACACGGCGTCTTCCCGCTATCTGCTGCCACGCCTGGCCATCCGCGACCTGGACCGGTCCGATTTTCTCGACGCGCTCCAGCGAATTCGGCGGGCGGCACACGCGTCTCCGCGCGCAGACCACACGAGCGCGCTACTGAGGCGGCTCGTGCCGTCGCCGATCCGGGCGATGAGACGACATCTCCGGCGGATGTGGCGGAATCGCGTCTTCGCCTGAATCGCTCGCTGCGGAGGTCCGGCCTCCGTCGATGACGTGAGGGGGGAGCGGCTGCTCCCCCCTCACACTGCCCGCGGGCGTCGAAC
>DASQGM010000364.1:0-7646 GCA_035632615.1 bacterium
ACCCGCCGCCGCACGGCGCGTTGTTGCCGAACCGGCCGAGCATGATCTCAAGCGGCAGGCCCCACGCGTTCCGCCAGTCCAGGAACGCGCTGTCGATTTCGCCGAACGCGCCGTTGCCGAACGCGCTGGAGGAACCCTCGAGGCCGAACGCGAGGCCGCCGGTGCCGGCAATGCCCTCTTGGCCGCTGTTGAAGATCTGGTAGCCACCGGCGGTCAGGAGGCCGATGACGTAGTGGATGTCGGGCATCACGGAACCGTCAAACCCGAGCTTGAACTCATACCGCGGACGGTTCGTGACCGGCGCGTTGCCCGCGTCGATCTGGGAGGTACGGGGGTTCCCGTTGACGCCGAACGGACTGGTTGCCCCGCCCGCGCCCTGCAGGAACTGCGCCGTACCGGCACCCACCGTGCCCGCGCTCGCGTTCACCCCAACGGTCCCCAGGTTGAACGCCACGCCGGACCCGTTCGGGGTCCCGCCGACGACGCTCTGGGACACGCCGGTGAGGTTCAGGCCGGTGCCCGAACCGTAGCTGTTGCGCGCGAGGTCCTCGCGGAACCGGAGGCCGCCCGTGATCCGGACGTTGTCCAGCCGCGCCTTGATCGCGTTCAACTCTTCCTCAATCGCCGTGGTGCGCACACCCAACGCGGCCAGCTCCGCCCGGAACTCGTTGACGAGCCGCTGGATCGCGTCCAGGTCTGCCTTCCTGACTTCCGGCGGCACCGGCGCGGGGATCTGAATGCTCTCGATCCGCGCCAGCAGCCGTGCCACTACCATCGCCATCTCGTACCGCGTCATGGCCCGGTCACCCTTGAAGGTCCCGTCGGGGTAGCCCTCGATCAGGCCCTTCGCCGCCAGCTCAGCGATCGCGTCGTACGCCCAGTGGTTCGTGGGCACGTCCGCGAACGGCTGCGCGAAGGCGGGAGCAACCATGGCAAACACGAGCGCGGTCGCGACAGCTACCGCAATGTTCCTCATGCTGCCCATTTCATTCCCCCTTGCGTGTTGTGATGTCGGGGGCGGGCAGGAACGGTCGGCTCGAGTGAACGTGTTTTCTCGCGCCGCTGTATTCCCGTACGCTCCCCCGTGCCACACCCGTCCCGGGATCTCACCCTGTTGTGCCTCCCCCTCCTTCCGGGCGAGCGCCCGCTCGCGGCGTTTGGCCGCTGGAGCGAGTGAAAGCGAGTCTAATCAACTCAGGGGCACAGCCTGGCTATCGTATTCGACTAACTGTTCGATTGTCAAGGAAGCGACATACTTCCATCGGGTTCCCCCCTACGACGACGGCCGTCGATTTCCTGCCTCGGGAGATACAAATCGGGTGCCGGAAGTAGGATCATGTGTTCGCTATTGTATAAGATATCCTCATATTTGCTGCACAAATTATTCACTCAAAGATGCCAGTAACCTCTCCTAATCCAGCGGCGCCTTGCTGCGGGCCTGGAGATACGCCTCCCCGAGCAAGATCGCCGCGTAGTCGTCGTAGGGTTCCGGCGGCACCAGCAACGATCTGGGGATCAGGCGCCTCCATCCGCGCGGCGGGTGGTCCCGAAAGTATCGCGCTCGCGCGAGGAGCGTCGTCCCCCGCTCGTCCACGCTGACAACCGGAACCGCGCAGCCCGCGAGGCGCCGCCGGGCGTCCGCCGCGCCGGTGCTGTTCCCAACCACGATCGCCTCGACCCGGTAGGTCGCGACCCAATCGTGAACCACATCGGCCAGCGCGTCCGCCGGGATCACGCGATGCGCGAGCACGTCGCCCGGCCGGCACACCGCAATCCCGGACTTCTCCCGCCCCGGATCGACCGCGAGCACGATCAACGGAACGTCAACTGCACCGGGCCGACGGTGTACGCGTCGATCAGCGCGACCGCGCGCACGTCCACCGTGGTCTTGCTCGACTGCACGCGATCGAGCACCTGCAAGAAGACGGCAGGGTCGATCCGGAGGTCCGGAGGGGAGGACGCCAGCGCGAAGGGCGGCGAGATGATGCCGTCCCGCTTCGCGCGCTCCGCCGCGGCCGACCCGAGCGCGAGCAGCCCGGTCTCGACCTGCGCCCGCGTCCCGCGGCCGTCAATCGTCGCCGAAGCGATTGTCTGGCCCGCTTGATAGACTCGCACGTTGGGGAAGACGAGCAGGTTGGCCCGCAGCGGAAGCCCCCGCACAGTGTTTTCGCTCGCGATCAGCCGGACCACCATCGGCTGGGCCCGTTCCGCGATATCCTGCGCCACAGAATCCACGGTCACCCCCGACGGCGAGATGTGCACCATCACACCGTCGGGCCCCGGCGCGAGCCCCCGCTCACGTACCGCCTGCGCGGCGAGATCGAGGAACGCCTGCACGCGCCGCCGGATGTCGGCGAGCGGCGCCTGGCCGTCGATCACCGTGCGGAGGACCTCCTGGTCGTTCTGATAGACGACGTCGCGGAACTGGAGGGCGCGCAGCTGCGCTTCCTGCTGCGCGATCTGGGCTTCAAGCGTGTGCGTCTGCTGCTGGAGCTCTTGAAGGTGGAAGAGCGCCTGCCGCGCGTCGTTGCTGACAAGCAGCACGACCGCGAGCGTCACGACGGTGATCAGCATCCCGGTCACGATCGTGATAGTCTGGGCGGTGTAGCGGGGGCGGAGCCCGAACAGGGTCAGGCGCCGGCGGCCGATGTTGCGCCCCACCAGATTGCCGATGAACGCTACCAGGCCGCTCACGAGGATCAGGATCGGGATCAGCAGGGCGGCGACGTTCATCGCGGAGCCTCCTCCCGGGCGCGGATGCGCCGGCGTTGCCGCAGCCGCGTGAGCAGCCGGACGTAGTTCAGCACCTCGCCCCGGTCGAGCTTGCTCTGGCCTCCGGCCCGCTCTTCAAACCGGTACGGTATCTCCTCTACCCTGCGCGCGCGCCCGGACGCGAGGATCTCGAGCAGCAGCTTGTACCCGAGACCTTCGAACTCGACCCCGTCGAAGAGCCGGCGCCGGCACGCGAACAGCCCCGACATCGGATCGCGTACCGTCACGCCCAACAGGACCCGCGCGAGCCGGGTCGCCCCCCAGCTCAACACCCGGCGGGACACCGACCAACGTGTGATCCCGCCGCCGGGCACATACCGGGACCCGATCGCGAGGTCGGCACCCCCGTCGATCGCGGCAAGCAGCGCCGGCACGACCTCCGGCGGATGCGACAGGTCGCTGTCCATGACGGCGACGACGTCCCCCCGGCCGCGCTGGACGCCCTCCAGCACGGCGGACGCGAGTCCCGCCTTCCCGGGACGGGTGAGCACGACCACCGGCAACACGTCACGCAGTCCCGCGCCGACCTCGGCGGCGACTTTCCCGGTGCCGTCCGGTGAGGAATCGTCCACGACGACCGCCTCGGCCTCCCAGCGCGGCTGCCCAACGGCGGCGGCCAGGCGGCGGAGGAGGACCGGCACCGTCTCCCGCTCGTTGTAGGTCGGTACGATCACGCTGACCCGCACTTAGCTCGACCCTCCGCACAAGACGCCGGCCGGCTTCTCCCGCACGATCAGGTCGCCGCGGGCCCCCACAGGCTGGAGGGGTTCGGCGACGCGCGATGCGCTCCCCGCCAGTTCGGCCGGGGTGGTGATCAAGAACGCGCGCCCGGGAGCGCAGAGACGCTCCCGCAACGTCTCCGGATCGTTGATCCACACGACGGGATGGTTCGCGTAGTAGATCAGGGACGCCGGGGTCCCGATGCGATAACCGATCACCCGGTCGCCCGGCGTGAGGCGCTGGCCAAGCTCGATCGCCAGCGGCCGGATCGGCTTCTGCCGCTCCACCACCGGCAGTGTGACCGTGTACAGGACCCCGACGAACACGGCCATCGTCGCCGGCAACGTCAGGAACGCCCCGGTGTACCGGCCGAGGCGAAACAGGACCGCGGTCAGCGCCGGCCCCCCGACCAGCACGGCAAGCGGCACGATCAGCACGACCCGCACGGCCTCGAACGCCCGAGGATAGCGCACGGTCACAAGCGCCGCCACCGCGAGCGCGAGCAGCGCGACGACGCCGATCTGGAGGAAGAACGATGTCATCAGCGTGCGGCGGAGCCGCCCCGCGCCTTCGAACAGAAACTCCTCCCACAGCCGCGCGATCGCGATCGCCGAGAACGGGAAGATGGGGAACACGTCGTCCGGCAGCCGGCCGCCGATCACCACCACCCCCACGAACGTCACGCCGCACCACAGCAGGCACAACAGGCTGCCGTCCTGCCAGCGGCGGAGGTAATGGTACACGAACGCCCCCGGAAAGAACGCCGCCCACGGTACCGCGCCGAGGACCAGCACCGGAACATCGTACAGTAGCGCGCCGACGCGGGGCTGCACCGGGCGAAGCCACGGGCCGCCGAACGCCGTTCCGAGAAAACCCGCCCCCCCGCGGACGGCCTCGGCGACGTACCAGGGAGCGGCGATCGCCAGGTAGATCAGGCCTCCCCACCCCCACGGGATCTCCCGCCAGCGGCGGAGTGCGCGGCGGTACGCCAGAAACGGCACGAAGACCGCCGCCAGCAGCATCAGGGTGACCGGGCCGCGAGTGAGCGTGGCCAGCCCGGCGAAGAGGAAGCTCCGAAGGTAGTCGGCCCGCCGCCGGTCGCGGTACCCTCGGTAGAACGCGTGCACGGCCAGCAACAGGAACGCGACCTCGACCACGTCCAGGACGGCCAGACGCGAGAGCAGCACGTACTCGAGTGTCGACGCGAGGATCAGCCCGCTGAGCACGCCGGTGCGCGGCCCGAACCACTCCCACCCGAGGAGACAGGTGACCCCGACGCCGAGCACGCCGAACAGCGCCGCCCACACCCGTGCCGTGAACTCCGTGAAGCCGAACGCCCACCCGGTTCCGGCCTGCAGCCACATCCACAACGGCGGAGGCCCGAACCACGCGCTACCGTCCAGGTGCATCGTGACCGGATCCCCGGTGGCCAGGATCTCCCGGCTCGCCTGCGCGTATCGGGGTTCGTCAAGATCCCACAGACTGCCGGCGCCGAGCCGAAACGTGAACAGCCCGGCGGCAAACAGCAACACGAGACCGAGGAGAAGAAGCTCCCGCCGTCGCCGGAGCGGAGACGCGCCGTCGGGCGCGCTCACCTGGCCGCCCGCGCCAGCAGGATCGCCCCGCCGGCGCAGACGACGGCGTCGGGGAGCCAGGCCGCGAGAACGGGGGACAGGAGCCGCCCATCCGACGCGAGCTGGGCCGGGATCGCGATCACGTAGTACGCCATCAACACGAGGATGCTGAGCCCAAGGCCCATGCTCGGGCCCGACCGGTGGGGGCGCAGGCTCAGCGGCAGCGCGACGAGGGCGAAGACGATGCAGCTGGCCGCGGTCGCGACCCGCGAGTTGAGTTCTCCCACGAACGCCCGCGCATCGGCCCCCTCGCGGTGCAGCGTCACGACCTGGCGGGCGAGCTCGCGCATGCTCATGTCCGATGGCTGCTGCGGAGCGACCGTAAACTCCTGGGGGGAACGCGGCACGGTGACCGCCAGCATATCGAACGCGGTGGTCACCACGCTGCCGTTCTGAAACGCGTACACGCTCCCGCGGTGGAACGTCCACTCCACCCCACGGCGGTAGGTGGCGCTCTGCGCCTCGATGATCTCGAGCGGCTGGCCGGCGTTGAGATAGACGACCGTCACGCCGAGCAGGGTGCGCGTCCGAGGATCGTACTGATGCGCGCTGTACAGCGCATTCCCGCCGGTCGTGGGGGCCTGGAAGAACACGTTGTCCACGGGCCGCAGGTCGGGGCCGTGGGACATCACCTCGTTGAAGACGGCCCGGTACTGGTCATCGCTGAGGCTGACCACGCCTTCCGAGAAGATCAGCGCGCCGGCGGTCGCGAGCGCGCCGGCGAGGACCACCGGCACCGCGATCCGGTACAGCCTGATCCCCGCGACGCGCAGCGCGGCGATCTCGTTGTGATCGGTGAGCCGGCCGATGCCGAGCACCGTCGCGAGCAGGATGCCCATCGGCACGCTGAACGCGACGAAGTAGGGGATCTTGTAGACCATCAGGATGAGCGCGGTCTGCGCGGCGATCCCCTGCCCGATCACCAAGCGCGCGAGATAGAAGAGGTGATTCATCACGAGCAGCACGCTGAACAGACCGAGGCTGAATCCGAACGAGGAGCCGATCTCGGACCACAGCAGGCGATCCAGCAGGGTGACCGTCACAGCCGAAACCCCTCGCCGAGATACAGCCGCCGTGCCTCCGAGCTCTCGAGCACCTCCTCCGGCTGCCCGGTAAACAGGATGCGGCCGCCGTGGATGATCTCGGCCCGGTCCGTGATCGCGAGGGTGTCCCGTACGTTGTGGTCGGTGATGATCACGCCCAACCCCCGCTGCCGCAGATACCGGACCGTCTCCTGAAGCTCCTGCACCGACCGCGGGTCGATCCCGGTAAACGGCTCGTCCAACAGCAGGAACGCGGGATCGAGCGCGAGGGCCCGGGCGATCTCGACGCGGCGACGCTCGCCGCCGGAGAGCGTCCAGGCACGTTGCGCGCGCACGTGCGTCAGCCCGAACTCGTCGAGCAGCTCGACCGTCTTCTCGCGGCGGGCGTCCGTGGTGAGCTCCGGCCGCTGCTCCAGCACGAGCAGGATGTTTTCCTCGACGGTGAGGCGCCGGAAGATCGACGGCTCCTGGGCGAGATAGCCGAGCCCGTTCCGCACGCGGATATCCACCGGTTCCCCGGTCACGTTGTGGCTGCCGATCCACACCTCGCCCGCATCCGGCCTCACCAGCCCGACCATCATGTAGAACGTGGTCGTCTTCCCCGCCCCGTTCGGCCCGAGCAGGCCGACGATCTCGCGCGGTCGCACGGAGAGCGACACGTCGTCCACGACCGTGCGCTCGCCGTAGCGCTTGGCGAGTCCGTCTGCGCGGAGCATCCCCCGCGAGCGTTCCAGCGGGATCACCGGGCTCACGGCGAGGTCCCCTGATCGGCGCCCTGCTGCGGATAGGCGACGACCGTGGACTGCCCGTCCGCGGTGGCGTGGTGCTGCGCCATGTTGACCGTGATCGTGTCCGCGGTCACGACGTCGCGATTGCGCGTGAGCATCGCATGTCCGGTGAGCACGGTCGTGTCGGTCCCGCCCGTGTACGTGGCGCGATCGGCCGTCCCGTGCATCGCGTCGGAGGTACGGTCGAGGGTGACGTGCCCCGTCGCGACCGCGTCGCGCGTTCCCAGATCGGCGACGACCTGGTCCGCCTGCAGCCGGTCGCCGCCGCGCGTGACCACCGCGTCACCGTCGACCGTCGCGTGCTGCGCGCCGCGATTGTACGTGACGCGGTCGCCGCGAAGCTCCTGGTCGCCGCGGATGGCCACGACGTGGCCGTTCGCCACGACGTCGCTGCGGTCGGCCTGGTCCCAGACTTCGACCCGGTCCGCGGTCATCGACGCCCACACGCCCTGGTCGAGAAAGCGTCCCGCCGCCTGGCCCTCGGCGAGCAGGTGGCGGGCGCCGAGCTCGGCCACGATGTGGTCCGCCGTGAGCTCTTCGGTCGGCGTCGACACGGTGCCCCGCTCGGGGAGCTCCGCACGGCGCGTCGATGCGCGATAGAAGATCACGGGGGCCACCAGCCGCTGCTCGCCTCGGGTCACGACCACGCGGGGCCCCCGGAACGTGTACTCCTCGGTCGCCGCATCGTA
>DASQGM010000365.1:0-3897 GCA_035632615.1 bacterium
AATCTGAAATCATAGTCGATCTGCGCCGGGTACAGGAGAAACTGCTCTGCAAGCAGGCGTCCCCCGACCAGACAACTAACTCCATATGAAAATCATTATCATCTATCTACCATGGCGCGCGCGAGGGTGTCAAGTTGCAGCACACGGGTGCGCGGCGCCGACCGCGCCCGGACGTGCTCGCGATGTGGGACGCGCGTCGCCATCGCGAGAGGCGCGCACCTGTCTGCGCGTCTTCCTGTCTGCTACGCTGAGCCTCGGGCGAGTTCTTCACGCGATCGGAGGCCAGCGCGATGGACCCGTAGCTCGGCGCTCCTCCCAAGCACGGATGGGCGAAGATGGTGCCGGAGCTTCATGTTACCGGCATCGAGGAGAGCCTGTCCTTTTGGCGGGGCGTGCTCGGGTTCGCGGTGGCGTACCAACGTCCGGCGGAGCGGTTCGTCTATCTCGAACGACCTGAAGGGGCGCAGATCATGCTGTGCCAGCGCCACGGCAGGTTCGAGACCGGACGCATGGAGCCACCGTTTGGACGAGGTGTCATGCTACAGCTGTACGTCGACAGCATCGACCCGATCCTCGCATCGCTCTCGTCCGTTCGCTGGCCGATCTACCTGGGCCCGAGAGACGTCTGGCGGAGGGTCGGGGATCGCGAGAGCGGGCAACGCGAGGTCTTCGTCCAGGATCCGGACGGATACCTCGTGATGATCGCGCACCACATCGGGGAGCGGGCCGTCGAGCCCCCGCGCTGAAACGGCCAGCGCACTGACGCGCCGGGTTCCGGCCTACGGCGTGACGATCGCGTGCGTCGCGAGCGCCGGCGGCCACACGAGCGCCCGCGTGTTCGGGGCCACCCACTCCCACACCACGCCCGCGGCCCTCAGGTTCTCCCCGGCCTGCGGCGATCCCTCGGGAGCAAATGCCAGCCCGCTCCCGTTCGGCAGCGCACCCATTGGCAGGAGACCCTGGCGCGCGGCCGCCGCGACCGCGGCCGGGGACAGGTCCCGCGCATAGGGCAGGACGTCCTGGAACAGCGCGATGCCGCCCGAAAACCCTGACAGCGCCGGCTCCCACAGGGGGTGACCGTACCGCTGCTGGAACTGTTGCCTGGCCCACAGCAGCTGCGCTGACGCCTGCTTCGTCAGCGCCCGCGTGGGCAGCAGGTCCCCTGTCTTGTCGGAAGAGAACACGCCGACGGCGTCCGCGCCGAGGCGTTGCCCGAACTCCGGCATGATGTACGCGGAACATCCTCCGATGTTGACGGCGAGCGGCACGTGGGCGCTGAGCACCGCCTGACGGAGCGCCACCGCGTTCTCCATGTAGGCGGCGACGATCAGGACGTCTGTATGCGCGCCTGCGATCTTGTCCGCGAGCGCCGCGTAGTCGGCGTGCCACGGATCGTACGGGAGCGTCGCCGCGAGCGGAAGGTTGAGCCGGTGAATCTCCGCGATCTCTCCTTGGGCTTCCGCCCGGCCGAACCCATCGTTGACGTAGGCGACGGTGTACCGGAGCGCGCCGGCGCGTCGCAGGCGCGGGGCAAGCTGGTCGCGCACGAAGTCCACCGCCTGCCGCCCGAGCAGCGTGCCGCTCGGAGCCACCCGGAAGAAGTGGGCGCCGGGAGCCGACGCGCTCCCGATCTCGCCCACCGCGCCGGTTTCCCAGTACACGAGCCCCAAGCGGGCCGCGGTCTCCGCGGCGGGCCGGGCGATCACGCTGCCGTAGGTCCCGACGATCGTCGTGATCCCGCCCTCGGCGAGCTGCTGGACGGCCCCCGCCGCCGCGTCGACGGAGTTCGCGGACGCGAGCCGAACGTGGACCGCGCGTCCCCGAATGCCGCCGTGCTCGTTCACGAACGCGGCGGCCAGAAGCAGCCCGTGATATTCGTCGATTCCCGCGCCGACCGCTCCCTGCGGTCCTCCGGTCGGGTAGACCGCTCCGATCGCGATCGCGGGCTCCTGCCCCTCGACGGCGGTTCCCGCGAGCAAGATCACCAGCAAGGCGGTGATGAGAATATGTCGCATGCGTCTCACCTCGGTCATTGCCAGTTTGACGGCGAATCGGCATCTCCCTGTTCGAGATGGGGCACGCGGCAGGCAGGATTCCCACCGCGGCGTGGGCGCACTATATATGATAGGGGTGATGCGGGGCCATGCGGAGAGCGCGATGCGGCATGCGGTAGCCATCACCGGCTTGATCGGGATTCTCCTGTTGTGCGCCGGGTGCGGTCCGCGCGCTCAAACGGCGGCCACGCCCTCTCAGGCGTCGCCGCGGCCGCGTTCAACGGCCGCGCTCGCGATCTTGTACCCGGAGCCCGGCGCGGTCGTCTCCGGGACCAAGGTGGATGTCCGACTCTCGCTGCAGGGCGCTGAGGTCGTGCCGCAGACCACGACCCACCTCAGCCCCGACAAGGGACACATCCACCTGTCGGTCGACGGCAAGGTGATCTCGATGTCCTACGGCCTCGACCAAGTCGTCGAAGTATCGCCGGGACTGCACATCCTCACCGCGGAGTTCGTCGCCCAGGATCACTTCCCGTTCCAACCGCGCGTGGTGAAGACGTTGACGTTCACGGCCAAGTGAGCACCGTGCGGACCTGGCAGGCGGTGCTCGTCGGGATTCTCGGGTGCGTCGCGCTGGCGGCGCGCCCGGCCGCCGTGCGCGGCGCACCGCTCGTGGACTTGGCGATCGGGATCGTCGGGGTGACGGGCGTCGTGCCCGCGACGACGGACCAACCGTCGGGGTGGCCCCGCTGGGCGGCCGCGGTGGCGCTCGGGGTGGCGACGTTTGCGGCGGGGCGGGTGCTCGTGCCCGTGCATCCCCCGCACCTCCCGCTCTCCGCTTGGGGGGTCGCCGTGCTCATGGTCGCGTCCGTGGCGGAGGAGGCCTTTTTCCGGCGGTGGCTCTACGGGTGGCTGGCGGCCGGCGGAGTGACGCTCGCGCTCGTTGGGACGGCCACGGCGTTTGCCGCCGTGCATGTTCCCGCCTACGGCGTTCGGGCGCTTCCGATCGACTTCGCCGCGGGCCTGCTCTTCGGCTGGCAGCGATTGGCGACCGGTGGGTGGACGGCCCCCGCCGTCACCCATATGGCGGCGAATCTGCTTCAGGTGGGGTGACACCCGTGCGCGCGATCGGGTGGGCCGCTCCCCGGCGCGCTCCCGCCGGGCTCGGATGGGGCGCTGCCGCGGCTGCGCTCTATCTCGCCGTGTCCGGCATGCTCGGAGCGCACTCGCCCCGGCTGCTGTACGATGGGCTCGTCCCGCTGCCGCCGTACCAGTGGGTGCATCCGCCGGGAGGTGGGAGCAGCAGCCCTCCGCCCGGCGCGACCGGAATGGTTGCGCTTGCTGGAGGCGGGTCCAGCGCCGCCGAGATTTCCACCGATGACCTGCAGGCCACCATCACGTTTCCGCAGGGCGCCGTCGCGTCTCGTCCCGGGGAGGCGTCCGTGAAGGTCACCATCACCCCGCTCGACGCCGCCACCGTAGCCCCCGCGCCGAACGGGCGTCGCTTCGACAGCAACGGTTACCGGTTCGAGGTGGTGTACGCGGCGTCGGGAACCCCCGCGGAGCTGGCGAAACCCGTGGACATCGCGCTGACGTACGCGGCCCACGCCACGGTCATCCTCCGGGCGCAGGGTCAGGAGAAAGCGTGGACGGTCCTCCGGGGCCCCGCGTTCCCTGCGAGCCAGCAGATCGTCGTGCATACCGATCGGTTGGGAACGTTCGTCGCGTCGCCGTGACGAGCGCGGCCGAGCCTCGGGCCCCGGACGCCGGCCGTGATCGCGCGTCCCCTGGCGGCGCACCCCTTGGTCGAGGCAGCGCAGGCGCGCAGCGGGGTGAACAGCGATGGGTCTCGTGGGCCGGCGTCGCGGCCAGCGCCTTCTACCTGATCGCGCTCACGGAGGAA
>DASQGM010000366.1:0-12687 GCA_035632615.1 bacterium
GATTCTCCACACGGTGTTTGCCCGGGCGATGGTGTTGTCGTACCTGCTCGGCGGGGCCGAGGATCGAGAGCGGCGCCTACTGGACCTCGTCAGGAGCCACCCGGTCGAGGCGCACCGGGCGTTGGCGGCGATTCGCGACACCCTGATCGGCTACACAAGGCTCGCGCTGGAGAACGGGGCGGACGGGATCTTCTTGGCGATCAAGGCGGCGAGCGCCGACCAGATGACGCGCTCGGAGTATTCCGAGTTCGGGTTGCCGTACGACCGTGACGTCCTTGCGGCCGCCGCGCCGGGGTGGGTGAATATGCTGCATTTGTGCGGTCCGCGCCTGTACTTCGACGTCGCGGACGACCTGCCCACCCCGCTCATCAACTGGGCGCTGGAGGCCGGTAATCCTGGGCTGGCGGCAGGTCGCGATCGCACCAACCGCGCCGTGATCGGTGGAGTCAGCGCCAAGCCGCGGATCCGCGAGATGTCGCCGCAGGACCTGACCGCCGAGGTGACCGCCGCGCTCGACGACACCCAGGGGGTGCGGGTCATGATCGGCCCGGGGTGCTCCATCTCGCCCGATACGCCAGAGGAGAACCTCCGCGCCGTGCGATCCGCGGTCGAGCGCGGTGGCGTTCGCCGCGGATAGCGTCCCGGGAACGAGGCGGGCGGCGCCGCGGTGTGTGACCGGCGCCACCGTCTCGAGCGGCGCGCGGGTCAGCGTATGAACGCGCGAATCAGGAACAAGACGACAAGGATGCCGAGTGCAATTGCCCACCACGGAATCGCCCGCCGAGGACGCGGCGGGCGATCACCGCTCGTCGCGCACGTTTCACAATAGTTGCCGCTCGATGTCCGCACCAGGCACCGCGCGCACAGCGCCTTGCCGCAGTTGGAACAGTATCCGAGCGCGATCCGGTCGGGATGGTTCGCGCACTTCATGGCCGGTCGCGCTCCGCCCGCGCCGCGGCCCGGAGCCGCTTGAGGATGGCGATGTTCTGCCGGTCCGGCCCGGTCTGCGCAAACCCGGGCGTCTCGATCATCGCCGGTAACCGGCCCAGCGACGGATGCGCGAACACCGCGCGAAACCCCCGGCGCCCGATCCGCCCCTCGCCGATGTTCTCGTGGCGGTCCAGGCGCGATCCGAGCGCGCCCTTGGAGTCATTCAGGTGGAGCACGCGCAGACGGCGGAGGCCGACGGTCCGTGCGAACGCGTCCACGGTCGCGGCGACGCCGTCCGGCGTCCGCAGATCCCACCCCGCGGCGAAGAGGTGAGCGGTGTCGAGGCACACGCCGACCCGGCGGGCGCCGCCGACCTCGTCGAGGATCTCCCGCAACTCTTCGAACCGCCCGCCGATCGTGCCGCCCGCGCTGCCCTCGAGCAACAGCCTGGCACGGGCGCTCTCCCCGAGCGCGGCCCGGATGGCGCCGGCGATGCGGCGGCGGGTCTCGGGCCAAGGGACGCCGGGGGCGCTGCCGATGTGCGTGATCGCGGCGTAGCCGCGGAGCGCGTCCATGCCTTGGAGCGTGTGGGCGAGCGCGGCGACCGACCGGCGGCGCAGCGCCGGGTCGGGTGCGGCCAGGTTGATCAGATACGGCGCGTGGGCGACCAGCGGGTCCAGCCCCGCCGCACGGCGGCGCTTCCGGAACTCCGCGAGATCGGCGTCCGGATACGTGACGAGACGCCACTGGCGCGGGCTGCCGACGAAGATCTGCAAACACTCGCACCCGATCGCCTTGGCGCGCGGGATCGCCTCGTATAGGTGGCCGCTGATGGACACGTGGGCGCCGATGGGCACGGACCACTGGTTCGGGACGCCTGGGGGGCGTTCCCTGCGTTCTGGGGCGGCTGCCGATGGCCATGACGCGGGTCACCGCTGCGCGGGCGCCGTCCGGAGGCCCTCCAGGAACTCCGCCAGTCGGTCGTACCAGCGCACCTGGTCCTCGATCCGGAAGTGCGCGTTGGCGGGGCTGGGGTTCGGGACGACAAACAAGCGGGTGTCCCCCACCGTGAGCGCCTGCGCTCCGAGCGGCCAGTCGGAGCGGGCGTCGTCCAGCGCGTACCGCGTGAACGCCCGGTACGCCGTCACCCCATGGAAGCACGCGGTGCGCGGCCGGGATTTCTCAAGCCGTTGCAGCAGGCGCGGCGCCCAGGTCCGGAAGTCGCCGGGCCGGAGCGCCGCGGCGTTGCGGCTCGGCACCTTAACGACGTCCGTGAACCCGATGCCGAACCGCATCAGACGGCGGTCGTCTTCCGGCCCGAGCGCCGTTCGACCGAGCGTCGCGCGCACCGGCGCCGACAGCGTCGATTGGGAGAACGCCGGCCAAAACCGGTTCGTCGTCCGCGCAAAGTAGTGCCCGCGCTCGACGGAGTAGAGCCCGGGGTTGATGCCGACGAACACCAGGTGAAGGTGGGCACGGAGGTAGTCCGGCAGCGTGCGAAATGAATACGTCGCGGCCATGCGGGCTGGTTCTGCGGGCGCTGGTCCGTCACCCGTTGGCCGGTGGCGAGCAGGCGTTCCTCATGAAACGGTGGCGGGAGGCGGTTCAGGGCGAGCATGCGGGGCGGAGGAGCGGTCCCGGTACCCCGCGAAGCCAGCGAACCATGTCAACGCTCCGGGTCTAGCAAGAGTGCGCAACGGCAAGCCCTGTTGATCAGCCGGTGACGACGCGAATCGTGATGACCACGTTTGTGCGTCCGCGGAAGCCGCCAGCGGACCGAGGTGTCGGAGCAGCGGTGTCCCGTACTGCACGGAAAGCCGCAGGAGTTCTGCCTATGCACGCCTCATGCAGTTGACTCGGGCCCTCGTCGTCTTGGCCTTCGCCTTGGTCGGCTGGGCGTTGTGCGGGGCCATCATCGGGATTGGACGGCGCACGACGTCGATGAGAAACACGCTCATCATTCATGCCATCGGTGCCCCGATCCTGTTCAGCATCCTGTCTCTTGTCTACTTCAGTGTCTTTGCGTACACGACCCCGTTGCAGACCGCCGCGATTTTCGTCGCGGTCGCGGTGCTCATGGATTTCGTTGTGGTGGCTCGCCTCATCGAGAAGAGCTTTGAGATGTTCAAAAGCGTCTTGGGAACGTGGATTCCGTTCGCGCTGATCTTTGCGTCGACGTATCTCTGCGGCGTGTACCTGGTCAGGAAGTAGGAGTAAATCGGAAGACGATGGGCAGCGAGCGGAGCACCACGCGCAAGACGGCGCTCGTGACGGGGCGAGAAGAAGCGAAGAGAGCTCCACCGCGCAAGGCTGCCATAGCCTATATAGGACATGGGTTTGCGGTGAGCGGAGCTAAGAGGAACTAAGAAGATCCAAATGCAAGTAGCCTCCCATGTCCACGCTTCGGATGGCCGCCGACGCGTCGCTGATCGGGGTGGCGGTGATCTGGGGCGCGACGTTTCCCCTCGCCAAGGTCGTGCTCCGGTCTCTCGGGCCGTTTCAGTATCTCGGCCTGCGCTTCGCGATCGCGGGGGTGTTGCTGCTGCCGCTCGCGCGACGCGATCTCCGGCGCCTCCGCGGCGAAGATCTGCGTCGCGGATTGTTGACCGGCGCGGTGCTGTTCGCGGCGTACGCGCTGCAGACGCTCGGGCTGGCGCAAACGACGGCCAGCAAGGCGGGCCTGATCACCGGCATGAACGTCGTCATCGTGCCGGTGCTGCTCTTCGTGTGGCTCCGGCGGGCCCCGAGCGCCCCGACCGCGACCGGCGTCGCGCTCGCGGCGTGCGGGCTGTGGCTGCTGTCGTGGCAGGGCGAACGCCTCGGCGCCGGCGATTCGCTCGTGTTCGGGTGCGCGGTGGCGCTCGCGCTGCACCTGATCCTGGTCGGACGGTTCGCCGCCGCGTTGCCGCCGGCGGGATTCGCGTTTCTCCAAGTGTCCACCGTTGCGGGCCTGGGCGGGGCGGCGGGGTTGGTGTGGGAGCCCCGGCCGGGCGGCGTGCCCCCGGGGACGATCGCCGCCGTTGTGTTCATGGCGGTCGGCGCGACGCTCGTCGCCTATCTCGCACAGTCGTGGGCGCAGCGCACCGTGTCCCCGACCCGCACGGGGCTGTTGTTCGCCGTGGAGCCGGTGGCCGCCGTCGGGTTCAGCGTGGCGTGGCTCGGGGAGACGCTCGGCGCCCGGCAGGCCTTGGGCGCGGCGGCGATCCTCGCCGGGGTGGTGCTGGGAGAGGCTGGGCGGGCGCCCGACGACGCCTAGCGTCTGAGAGGTGAGCCCCCCGCGATCGCAGACGGGCGGCAGAGGAGGACTGGGATGGCGAAGCAGGTGCGGGGCGGGTTTACGACGCAGGCGATCCACGGCGGCGCGGTGCCGGACGCGAACCATTCGGTCGTCACCCCAATCTATCAGACCGCCACGTTCCAGTACGACACGGTCGAGGAAGGGGCGAGGCTCGGCGCGGAGACGGGGCCCGGGTATTTCTACACGCGGTGGGCCAACCCGACGACGCACGTGTTCGAGCAGAAGGTGGCCCTGCTCGAGGGCGCCGAGGCGGCGCTCGCGGTTTCGTCCGGCATGGCCGCGATCTCCACCTCCGTGGTGAGCCTGCTCCGCGCCGGCGACCACGCGATCGTGCCGACGGCGGTGTACCAAGCGACGTTCGAGCTGTTCCGCGGCGTGCTGCCGCGGTACGGCGTGGAGGTCACGTTCCTGGACGATCCGGACCTCGATGCCTACGGACACGCGATCCGCCCCACCACGAAGCTGCTCTACATCGAGACGCCGAACAACCCCCTGTTGGGCGTCACGGACATCGCCGGGGTGGTCGCGCTGGCGAGGCGATGCGGCGCGCGGACGATCGCGGACAACACGTTCGCGACGCCGTACAATCAGAGGCCGCTCGCGCTCGGCGTCGACCTTGTCTGCCACAGCGCGACGAAGTACCTGGGCGGGCACCACGACGTGACGGCCGGGGCGATCGTGGGGTCGCGCGATCTGGTCCGGCGCTGCGTCCGGACGATGCGGATCTTCGGCGGCGTGCTTGATCCGTTCGCGGCGTACCTGTTGATCCGGGGCCTGATGACGATGGGGCTCCGCATGGAGCGGCACAACGCGAACGCCTACGCCCTGGCGCGGTATCTGGCCGCGCACCCGAAGGTGGAGAAGGTGTACTATCCCGGGCTCCCCGAGCACCCCCGCCACGACGTCGCCACCCGTCAGATGTCGGAGGGATACGGCGGCATGCTGAGCATCGAGGTGCGCGGCGACGTCGCCGCCGGGGCGCGCTGCGTCGAGGCCCTGCGTGTCGCGAAGCTGGCCGTCAGCCTCGGCGGGGTCAGCACGCTCGTGACGCACCCGGCGTCCACGACGAGCGTGAACATGCCGCGCGAGGCGCGCCTCGCCGCGGGGATCGCGGACGGGCTGATCCGGATCTCTGTGGGGATCGAGGACATCGACGACCTGATCGCCGACTTCGATCAGGCGCTGGAGAAGGTCTAGGGGTCTACGTGCGGTTCCATTCCCGGACGATCGGCGGGATCTCGCGGAGCGACGTGACCCGGGCCGTCGGCCGGACCCGGTCGGTGAACCGCGGGTTGTCGGGGTTGGGCTCGATATCCACGAGGATCGAGCGCATCCCGACGCGTTCGGCGCCGAGGATGTCGGCCCCGAGGGTGTCGCCGACCATGACGATGTCCGCGGCGGGGAGCCCCCATGCGTCGAGCACGTGCGTGAAGATCCCCTCGTGAGGTTTCGGCCGTCCGTACCCGGCCGAGGTGACGAGCGGATCGAAGTAGCGGGCGATGTCGTGGGTCTGGGCGATCTCGACGACGAGCTGGTGGCTCGTCGCGTTGCTGATCATCGCGAGCCGCAGGTCCAGCGCGACGAGGGCGTCGAGCGACTCGTGCGCCCACGGGTAGAGCCGGCTGATCCGCACCTCGGGCCGGAAGAACGCCGCCTCGGCCCGTTTGAGCGTCGCGTCGTCCGTCGGCAGTCCGGTCCCCTCGAACGCTTTCGCAAGCGCCCACGTCGCGACGTACTCAACCAGCTCCGCGTCGGAACGGCGCCAGCCGTCCAGCCGGATGTCAAGGAGACGCGCCCGGAGCGCGTCGCCGTCCTGGTAGCCGAGCTCGGATCCCACCCAAGCGCCGAGCGCCGCGCACTTGTGCTCTTCTAGCTCGAGCCCCGTCCTCCGAATGAGCGTGCTGCCGAGATCGAAGATCACGCCGCGCACCGGTGCCATGGGTGTTGCGTACCACGTCGGAGGGGATTGCTCCTTCGTTCCCGAACATGGCGCGAGAGTCCAATGTCGTCCGCTTCCGATCGTTCCCCAGCCGACTCCGCACCGTCCGGGCCGCGGAGGGTCCGGGTTGCGGTGTTGCTGGGCGGGCCGTCGCCGGAGCGCGAGGTGTCGGTGTGGAGCGGCGAGCAGGTGATCGCCGCCTTGGATCCCGCCCGTTTCGATGTGCTCCCGGTCGAGATCACGCGCGAGGGGCACTGGCTTGCGCGCCCGGAACTGCTCCGTCTCCCCGCCGCTTCGACCGATGGTGCGCGACCTCGCGGGACGGACGCCCCCGCCACCACGCGGGTCTGCGATGCGCGGCAGATCGACGAGGTCGTCGGTGGAGGCGTCGTGGACGTCGCGTTCATTGCGATGCACGGTCCGTACGGCGAGGACGGCACGGTGCAGGGCATGCTCGAGCTGCTCGGGATCCCGTACACGGGGTCGGGCGTGCTCGCGAGCGCGCTCGCGATGGACAAGCTGCGGAGCCGCCAGGTGCTGCAGGCGAACGGGATCGTCGTGCCCGCGTACGTCGCGGTCGAGGGCGACGGCTGGTCCCGGGAGCCGGCGAACGTTACCGCGCGGGTCGCGCGGGACCTCGGGTATCCCTGCGTCGTGAAGCCGAACGCCGTCGGATCGAGCATCGGGGTCGCCATTGTGCGCGACGAGGCGTCGCTGCGGCCCGCGGTGGAGCAGGCCCTGGGGTACGGCGACGTCGTCCTGATCGAGGAGTACCTGCGCGGCACCGAGCTGACGTGCGCGGTCGTCGAGGACCCCGGGACGGGCGCCGCGCAGACGCTGCCGCTCATCGAGATCGTGCCCAAGCGCGAGTTCTTCACCTACGAGGCGAAGTACGTTCCCGGTGCCTCCGAGGAGATCGTGCCCGCCCGGATTCCGGCGGCGGCGGCCGCGCGGGCCGAGCAGGTCGCGTTGCGCGTGCACCGCGTCCTCGGGTGCGAGGGGTTCTCGCGCGTGGACATGTTCCTCGCCGGCGGGACCATACTGGTGTTGGAAGCCAATACCATCCCCGGGATGGCGCAGGGAAGCCTGATCCCCCTCGCCGCCCGGGCGGCCGGCATCGAGTTCCCGGACCTCCTGCGGCGCATCATCGAGAACGCGTTGCGCCGCGCGCGCGTCCGGAACCGCCGCGCCGGAAGGGCGTGACGATGCCCCGCCTGCGACGCAACGAGTATGTAAAGTCCCACGGCCTGGGCAACGACTACCTGGTGATGGACCCGCGCGCGCTCGGGGTCCGGCTGACGCCGCGGGCGATCCGGCTGATCTGCCACCGCAACTTCGGCGTCGGCTCGGACGGGATCCTCACCCTGGAGCGGAGCCGCCGGGCGGAGTTCGGCCTGCGCATCTTCAATCCCGACGGGAGCGAGGCCGAGAAGAGCGGCAACGGGATCCGCATCTTCGCGAAGTGCCTGTGGGACCACGGCTATACGCGTCGCCGCGAGTTCCGCGTGGACACGAAGGGCGGGGTCGTCCCCGTCTCGCTCGACGTGCGCCGCGGGCGCGTCCGCTCGATTACCGCGGGAATGGGGCGGGCGACGTTTCGCAGCGGCGAGATCCCCGCGACCGGTCCCGACCGGGAGATCCTCGGCGAGCGGATCTCGGTAGACGGCGAGACCCTGGAGGTCACCGCGGTCTCGATCGGCAACCCCCACTGCGTCGTGTTCGTGGACGACCCCGGGTCGGTCGACCTGGCGCGCCTCGGCGCCGCGTTGGAGCATCACCCGATGTTCCCGAACCGCACGAACGTGCAGTTTGTCCGTATCGACTCGCCGAGCCGCGTCACGATCCGCATCTGGGAGCGGGGCGCCGGGGAGACGATGGCCTCCGGCAGCAGCTCCAGCGCGGTCGTGGCGGCGTGCGTCCGCCACGACTTCACGGGGCGCCGCGTGACGGTCCAGAGTCCGGGCGGCCAGTTGCGCGTCGAGGTGGAGCCCGACTACTTCATTCACCTAACCGGTCCCGTTGAGGAGGTCTGCCGCGGCGTGCTCAGTCCCGACCTCCTGGCGCGGATTCGAGGCGGCCCGCGATGACGCGCGTGCTCTATGTGGTGCTCGACGGGCTCGCCGACCAGCCGGTCCCGGCGCTCGGGAACCGCACGCCGCTCGAAGCGGCGGCGGTGCCGTTTCTCGGCGCGCTCACGCTGGAAGGGCGCACCGGCCTGGTGCAGACGGTAGGAAAGGGGATCGCGCCGGAGTCCGACGTCGCCGTGACGGCGATCCTGGGATACGATCCGTTCACGTACCACACCGGGCGCGGAGTGTTCGAGGCCGTCGGTTCGGACATGCCGTTCGCGGACGGCAATCTCGCGCTCCGCGGTAACTTCGCGACCGGCGGCGCGGGCCGCACGATCCTCGACCGGCGCGCCGGACGGGACCTCGCGTCCGAGGACGCGCGCGCGCTCGCAGAGGCGGTCACGCGCGACGTGCGGCTCGCCGCGGCGCCCGCGGAGCTCGAGGTCCGGGCCAGTGTCGCGCACCGCGCCGCCGTCGTGATCCGGCGCCGGGACGGGCGGCTGTCGGCGAAGATCAGCAACACCGATCCGGCGTACGGGCGCGTCGGCGAGGGCCTCGGCGTGGCGAACGTGGAGGTGGGCAACCAGGTCGAGCGGTGCCGGCCGCTCGACGACAGCGAGGAGGCCCGCGTCGCCGCTGCGCTCGTCAACGAGTTCTCCGACCGCGCCCACGAGGTACTGGAGCGCCACCCCGCGAACGCGCGTCGCCGCGAGCGCGGCCGCCCGCCCGCCAACCTGCTCCTGGTGCGCGACGCCGGCGACCACCTGCCGAAAATGCCGCCGATCGCCGAGCGGTTCGGCGTCGAGTTCGGATGCTTCGTTGAGATGCCGGTCGAGCGCGGCATCGCCGAACTGACCGGCATGACCGTGATCCCCGTGCCGCCGAGCGGCGCCGACAAGGAGCGCGTCTACACGGAGTGGGCCCACACGGCCGCGCGGGAGTACAAGAAGCACGGCGGGCTCTACATGCACCTGAAGGGGCCGGACGAGCCGGGGCACGACAAGGACTGCAGGGCCAAGACCGAGGTGATCGAGATCATCGACCGGGCGTTCTTCGGCACGCTGCTGCAGGAGGTGCCGCTGGACGACGTCGTGATCTTGGTGACCGCGGACCACGCGACCCCGTGCATTCTCGGCCGTCACTCCGACGACCCGGTTCCGCTGCTCGTCGCCGGCGTCGGCGTGACCTCGGACGGCAGCCGCATGTTCAACGAGGCGGCCTGCGCCCGGGGCAGCCTCGGGCTCCTCAAGGGCACCGATCTGATGCCGCTCGTGACGACGCTGGCGAAGGGCGGGTAACCGTCCGGGTCGTCAGGTCGGGTGCGGCGCGGCTTCGTCGTCACGCCATGAGTTCACGATCTGCCGGAACGCTTCTGGACCGAGCGAATAGGACGTGATCGCACCGGCCCCGAGTGCCAGCGCCGATCGTGGACGGGCGAGCGGTCGCATCAGCGAGTAGCCGAGCGGGGACAGTCCCTTCACCTCGTCTCCCACCGGCCGCAATCCCTCACGGCGGCCCGCGTAGCGATCGTGCGCCGAGCCGCGCGACGTGGAGGAGAGCATCGGCGGACCGCGGAGCGTGGCGCGGGTCTACGGCGTCCGTTCCAGCAGGACGACACACTCGACGTGGTACGTTTGTGGAAAGAGATCGAGCGGTTGCACCGCGCGCACGGCGTAGCCGCCGGCGAGCAGGTCCTTGAGGTCGGGCGCCAGCGTCGTCGGGTTGCACGACACGTAGACGATTCGGGGAGCGCCGGTCTCCACGATCCGCCGCATCACGCGGCCGCCGGCGCCGCTCCGCGGGGGGTCCAGGATCAACAGCTCCGGCGCGCCGCTGTGCCGCCGGACCTCGGGCAGCGCCTTGCGCACGTCCCCGCTCGAGAACTCGACGTTGTCGATCCCGTTGAGCGCCGCGTTGTCCCTCGCGGCCTCGATCGCGGAGGGCACGATCTCGATACCGTGCACGCGGGCGGCACGCCCGGCGAGCGTCAGCGAGAACGTGCCCACGCCGCAGTACAGATCGTAGACCGTTTCCCCGCCGCGCAGGGCGGCGAACTCCTCGACCACCTCTGCCAGCCGCTCCGCCTGCGCCGTGTTGGTCTGGAAGAACGTCTCGAGGCCGATGCGGAAGCGGAGGCCACGGAGCGCCTCGACGATGTAGGCCCGTCCCGCCAGGACGGTGACACCCGACAGGGGGACGCCGTCTGACGGGCCCGCGTTCACGCCGTGGAGGATGCTCGCGATCCGCGGCTCCGCCGCGACAAGACGGTCGGCCAGCGACCGCAGCTGGGGGACTTCGGGCGCCGTCGTGACGACCGCGACCATGATCTCACCGGTCGCCGCGGCTTCCCGGATCACGAGCTGCCGCAGCAGGCCCGTGCGGTCGCGCGGGTCGTAGCGCGACAGCCCGGCGGTCTCGGCGAACGTTCGCGCGGCCGACAGGATGGCGTTCGCGGTCTCGGACTGGAGCAGGCACGCGTCGACCGGTGCGATGCGATCGAACGCGCCGCGCCGGTGCAGGCCGAGCACGCCGTCGGGATGGAAGGTGAACTCCATCTTGTTCCGGTAGCGCCACGGATCGTGCATCGCGATGATCGGCCGCACGGGCACGTCGCGGACTCCGGCGATGTGCGCCAGGCTGTCGCGGACGATCGCCTCCTTGGCGGCAGCCTGCGTGTCGTACGCGACGTGCTGCCAGATGCACCCGCCGCACGGGCCGAAGTGCGGGCAGGGCGGGGTGGTCCGCTGTGCCGACGGTACCTCGACCGCCGCGAGGTCGGCCTCGGCGTAGCCGGGCTTGATCCGCCACGGCCGCGCGCGCACCCGGTCGCCGGGCACGGTGCCGGGTACGAACACGACGAACCCGTCCAGGCGTCCGACGCCCCGGCCGCCGTACGCGAGGCGGTCGATCGCGAGGGCGATCTCCTCGCCCTTCTTGACGGGCGGGCGCTTCCGGTCGGTCGAGGCCGTCATGATGATGCCATGATAACATGGGAGCGGAGCGACTCGAACGCCAAGACGGGTGCAGGATGGCCGAGAGACCAACACCTCAATCGATCGCCGAAGCCGCCCGCGACGCGATGTGGGCACGGGACCGCGCCAGCCAGGCGCTCGGCATGAGGGTGCTCGAGATCGGTCCGGGCCGGGCGGTGCTGCGCATGACCGTGCGCCCCGAGATGTGCAATGGGCACCTCGTGTGTCACGGCGGCATGATCTTCTCGCTGGCCGATTCCGCGTTCGCGTTCGCCTGCAACTCGCACAACAGGGTGACGGTCGCGAACAACTGCGTCATCACCTTTGTTTCACCCGCACGCGAGGGGGATGTGCTCACCGCGCAGGCGGTCGAGCGATACCGCGGCGGGCGATCGGGAACGTGCGACGTGACGGTTACGGACCAGGACGACAAGGTGATCGCGCTGTTCCGCGGGCATTCGACCCAGATCAAGGGCGAACTCGTGCCGGGCCTGACCGCGGACGAACGCTCCGGGCGCGCCGACTAACCGCGTTCTTCCCTTGGCCGCACCGGCTGGGGCGCGTCGCGCGGAACACGGCGCGCTCGCGCGCTACGAGCCCGCGCCGGCCGGCGCGGCGTGTCGCAGGCTCCCGGTAGACAGCGCGAGCCCGACCGCCACGCACACAAGCCCGGCGCCGAGCAGGCTCGACACCGGCTCGCCGAGGACCCACTCGCCGAGCGCGGCCGCCGTCACCGGGCCGAGCGCGAGGAACACGGTGACCCGCGTCGGATCGGTGTGCCCGAGCGCCCACAGCCACAGGTAGTACCCGATACTGCTGTTGGCGCCGATGAAGGCGATCGCGAGCCAACCACCGGTGGTGAACCGGGGCGGCCCGTTGAAGAAGCCCTCGCCGGCGGCCAGGAGGGCGAGGAAGGCGACCGCGGCAAGCATGGCATAGGCGCTGACCGGCAGCGTCGGATACTTCCTGAGATACGGCCGGTACAGCACGCTGCAGATTGCACCGCTCGCCGTGCTGGCGAACGCCGCCAACTCGCCGGTCCAGGCGTCGGGTCCCGCGCCGCGCTCCAACGCCTTCTCGCCAAGCGCGAAACCCACGCCGGCGATGGTGAGGAGCACGCCCGCGGCCTTCGCGACCGTGAGCCGCTCGCGGCCGAGCGCGACTGCGAGGACCATCGTCAGCAGCGGCATCGTGGCGAAGATCAGCGCCGCCCGCGCCGACGGGATGAACCGCAGGGAGTAGTTCAGCAGCGCGATCAAGACGCCGAACTGCGTGATCCCGAGCAGGCCCATCGGCAGCAGGTCGCGCCGGTCGAACCGCGGCCGTCCCGCCGAGGCGAGCGCGAACGGGAGCAGACACGAGACCGCGATGAGGTACCGGAGAAACGCGAGTGACCCCGGGCCGGCCTGATCGACAACGAAGCGCGTGGCGACGATCCCCGAGCCGACGAGGACGCCCGTGGCCGCCGCCGCGGCCGCG
>DASQGM010000367.1:0-12683 GCA_035632615.1 bacterium
GGGTGCGAGACAATACCGGGGCCGCGCACGGCCCCGCGGGGAGGGACGCGGTCGTGACCGAGAACGCGGTGGGAAGCGAGTTCGCGGGGCAGGCGGCGATCGTCACCGGCGGCAGCCAGGGCATCGGTGGCGCGATCGCCCGGCGTCTCAGCGACGGCGGGGCCGCGGTGACGATCTGCGCACGCCGCCCCGACCGCGTCGCCGACGCGGTGGAGCGCCTGCGGGCGTCGGGCGCCCGGGCGCACGGACTCGCCGCGGATGTGCGCGATCCGGCTCACGTGCGGCGGATCGTCGACGAGACCGTGCGGGAGTTTGGCCGGCTCGACGTCCTCGTCAACAACGCGGGGACCGGCCAGATCCGCGACACGCTGACGCTCGAGCTTGAGGCGTGGCGCGATCTCCTCGACACTCACCTGACGGGTGCGTTTCTGATGAGCCAGGCCGCCGCGCGCGTGATGATCCCCGCGCGCCGCGGCGTCATCCTCAACATCGGGTCTGTGTTCTCGGTCCGCGGGATGCCCAGGCGTGCCGCGTACTGCACCGCGAAGCACGGCATCGTGGGGCTGACCCAGGCGCTGGCCTGCGAGTGGGCGCCCCACGGCCTGCGCGTCGTTGCGCTCGGCCCCGGCTACATCAACACCGCCCGGGAGATGCCGATCGACTTCTCGGGCGAGGTGGTCGAGCGGCGCACGCCGCAGGGCCGTTGGGGCACGCCCGAAGAGATGGCGGAGGTCGCCGCGTTCCTCTGCTCGCCGCGCGCGTCCTTCGTCAACGGGTCGCTCACGATGGCCGATGGCGGTTGGGTGGCGTACGGCGGATGGTGACGGGACGCTCCCGGCGACGCGCCGGCACGACCTCGGCAACGCGCCGCAGGGCACGCGGCCGCGTCGCGGGTGCCGTGCGGCGGTACCGCCTGCGCCGTGATCGGGGTGGGCGCGGCCGGGGTGCACGTCCCGCGACCGGATCGAAGGGTCTGTCCGGTCGTTCCGCTCGACGAAGGGGCATCGTGGCCACGGAGTCGCGCCGGTATGCGGTCGCCGCGCTCGAGCGCGGCCTCGGCATCTTGGAGACGCTCGCCGAAGGCCCGCTCACGCTCGGCGGGGTCGCGGACCGCACCGGCATGCCAAAGGCCACGGCGTTCCGTGTCCTCGTCACGCTGGAAGGTCGCGGCTTCATCGAACGCGGCCCCGGCGGGGCGTATCATCCGGGGCTGCGGTTGATTCAGCTCGCCCAGGTCGCGCACGCGATCGTCGACCTCCGCCGGGTGGCGCAACCCTACCTGCAACGGCTGCATGACCGGTCGGGCGACACCGTGAACCTCGCCGTCTGGCACGACCGCCGCGTGCTGTACCTCGACGTGCTCCCGAGCCCGCGGCCGCTCCGGTTCGTCGAGACGCCCGGCAGCACCGCTCCGCTGCACGCGACCGCGCTCGGCAAGGCGATCGCGGCGCACATCGCGGAGCCCGAGCTCGCGAAGCTCTTGCGTGCGGCCGGCATGCCGCGCTTCACGGCGCGGACGATCACGACGGTGCCGAGGTTTGTGGCCGAAGTGCGGGCCGTTCGCGACCGCAGGTACGCGATCGACCGGCAGGAGCAGGCCGTCGGCGCGGTGTGCGTCGCCGCGCCGCTGTTCGACGGGCGCGGGGTCGTCGGCGCGGTGAGCATCGCCGCGCCCGTGGCGCGCATGGGCGGCCGGCGGCTCGCGGCGATCGTGCCTGATCTGCTCGACGCGTGCGCCGCGATCTCGCGGACCCTCGGGGCCGACCTGACCCCGCCCGCGCGCAGGCGGGCGGCCCCCCGGGTCTCGGGGCACACACGTTGAGCGAAGGGAGTTCGACGACCGATGGCCGATGACCCGATCCGCGTCTCCGTGTCGGAGTTCTCGCTCGCGGCGGTGCCGCCCGGAACGAAGCAGCGCGTTCGTCTCGTGATCGACCGCCTGCCCGACGGCCAGGACCTTGCGTTTCCGGTGCTCGTCGCGCGCGGGCACGCGCCCGGCAAGACGCTGCTGGCCACGGGCGCGGTGCACGGGGACGAGTATGAGGGTCCGGTCGCGATCCAGGACGTGTTCGCCGCCCTCGACCCACAGACGATGCGCGGCACGTTCTTCGGGGTGCCCATCACGAACGGCCCCGCGTTCTCCGCCGCGACGCGGGAGGGCGCGTGGGACCACCAGAACCTCGCCCGGATCTTCCCCGGCCGCCGCGACGGCACGCCGAGCGAGCGGGTCGCGCACGCGTACGCGACCTACCTCCTGACCCAGGCAGACCTGCTGCTTGACCTTCACAGCGGCGGAAACATGTACGCGATCCACCCGCTCGCCGGCTACCAGATGCGACCCGGGGATCTCGGGCGCATCCAACGCGCCGCCGCGATCGCGTTCGGGCTGGACCTGGTCTGGGGGACCGGTGGCCTGCCCGGCCGGACGCTGTCGGCCGCCGGGGAACGCGGGTTGCCGGCGATCTACGTCGAGATGCCCGGCGAGGGGCGCTGCCGTCCGCACGACCGGGCCACGGCCGTCCAGGGCGTCCGGAACGTCCTCGCGTTCCTCGGCATTCTCGAAGGCCGCTACCCGGTGGACCCGCCGTGCTACCTGATCGAGACCGACGTCACGGGGTCCGGGCACCTCCAGGTGGACCACCTCAGCCCGACGTCGGGTCTGTTCGTCCCCACGATCGGCGTCTGGGACCCGGTGACGCGGGGTCAGTCGCTCGGCGAGGTGCGCGATCCCGACGGCACGGTGCTCGCCGAGGTGCCGGCCGCGCGCGGCGGGCGGGTGCTGTTCCTGCGCACGCTGCCGCGCGTCGTGTCCGGCGACGCCCTCGCGTTCGTGCTCGCGATGCCGGGAGAGGCGTAGGATGCGGATCGCGGTCGCCACATTCAAGCAGGAGACGAACACGTTCGCGCCCGGTCCGAGCGACCTGGAGTGGTTCAAAGCCGACACGTTCGTCGCGGGGGAGGACGTGCTCGCGCTCGCCCGCGGGGCGCGGATCGAGGTCGCGGGCTTTCTCGCCGTGTTCGTCGAGCACGGCGTGACCCCGGTGCCGCTCGTCGGCGCCCATGCGTGTTCGGGCGGGCCACTGCGCCACGCGGCGTTCGACGCGATCCTCGACGATCTGCTGCGGCGGCTGCGCGCGGCAATGCCGGTGGACGCGGTCCTGCTGAGCCTCCACGGCGCGCTCGTCCTGGACGACCATCCGGACGGCGACGGACTGGTGCTGCGGGCGGTCCGGCAGGTCGTCGGGCCCGCCGTTCCGGTGGCCGCGAGCCTCGACCTGCACGGGCACATCACGCCCGAGATGGCGCGGTCCGCCGACATCCTGGTCGGCTACAAGAAATACCCCCACACCGACATGTACGAGACCGGGGAGCGCACGGCGCGGCTGCTGTTGCGGCAGCTTGCCGGCGAGGTGCGGCCGGTCACCGAGATCGCGAAGCGGCATCTGCTGCTGAGCCCCTCGAGCACGACGACCGACGCGGCACCGTTCCGGGACCTGATGGACCGGACGGTCGCGCTCGAGGCCGAGGGGCGCATCCTCGCGGGGTCGCTGTTCCCGGTGCAGCCGTGGCTCGACATCCCGGACCTGGGGTTCGCGGCGGTGGTGGTCACCGACCGCGATCGCGACGCTGCGCGCCGCGCCGCCGAGGCGCTGTGCGACGAGACCTGGCGGCGGCGGGACGAGTTTGCGCCGAACCTGCCGTCGCTCGACGACGCGATCGGGCGCGCTCTGGCCGCCCCTCGGGGGCCGGTCGTGATCGGCGATTCCGGCGACGCCCCGAGCGGTGGGAGCGCCGGCGACCACGCCGCGGTGCTGCGCGCGCTGCTCGCGCGCGGCGTCGACCGGTCGGGCAAGACGGCACTGCTGACGCTGGTGGACGCACCGGCGGTGCGTGCCGCGCACGCGGCCGGGGTGGGCGCGGCGATCACCGTGCCGCTCGGCCACACGGTCAACCGCGCCGACGGCGGCCCGGTGACCGTCACGGGAACCGTGCGCACGTTGGGCGACGGGACGTTCACGATGACCGGACCGGGGATGACGGGCGTCACGGTGCGCCAGGGCCGGATCGCGGTGCTGGCCGTGGGCGGGGTCTCGATCCTACTCCGCGAGTTGCCGACGCTCGAGTGGGATCCCGGACTGTTCCGCTCGGTGGGGCTGGAGCCGTTGCAGGCGGACCTGGTGTTCGTTAAGTCCCCGTCGCACTTCCGCGTCTCGTACCGGCCGATTGCGGCGGAGCTACTCATCGCGGAAACGCCAGGCGCCAACTGCTGTAACATGGAGAAGCTCGTGTTTCGGCACGTCACGCGGCCACTGTACCCGCTCGACAAGTGACCGGCCGTCGACCGCGAAGGCAAATCGGGGGCCCTGATCCCCCGCCCGGGGAGGCCCGCATGGAGTACGGTGTGACGTTGCCCGTCGCCGGCCCGCTCGCGACACCCGAGGCACTCGCCGCGGTCGCGACTCGGGCCGAGGCCCTCGGCTTCACGTCGCTGTGGGTGACCGACCACATCGTGATGCCGCTCGCGATCCAGAGCCCGTACCCTTACACGGCCGATCGGCGCGCGCCGTGGGATCCGACGATCCCGTACCTCGACGCGTTCACGGCCCTCACGTGGGCCGCCGCGGTCACGCGCCGTGCCCGCCTCGGCACGTCGGTGCTCGTGCTGCCGATGCGCCCGCCGCTGGCCGTCGCGAAGACGGTCGGCACGCTGGACTACCTGTCGGGCGGGCGCGTCATCCTCGGCGTCGGCGCCGGGTGGCTGGAGGAGGAGTTCGCGCTGCTCGGCCAGCCGTTCCGGGACCGTGGGCGCCGCATCGTCGAGGCGATCCGGGTGCTGAAGGCGAGTTGGGCGGACGACCCGGTGCGGTTCGACGGAGCGTTCTACCGGTTCGCACCCTTTGCGATGGACCCGAAGCCGCCGCAGGGTGCGCGCCTTCCGATCCTGGGGGGTGGGGAGAGCGACGCCGCGCTGGGTCGGGTCGCCGCCGCATGCGACGGCTGGCACCCGCTCGGTCTCGGGCCCGAGCAGGTGAAGGACGCGTTGGCGCGCCTCGCGCCGCTCGTCGCCCGCGCCGGGCGTTCGATGGCCGACCTGTTCCTCACCGCCCGGCCTGGGGCGGCCAATCCGCTGACCCGGGAGTTGGCCTCCCGGTACGAGGCGCTCGGGGTTCGCCTCCTGGTCGCGGACATTAGCTATCGTCAGCTCACGCTCGCGCAGAGCCTCGCCGAGCTCGAGCGGTTGGCGCGGGAGTTACGGCTTCCGGCGTGAGGGGCAGCGCCGCCGGCGACCGATGGCCGTCCACCAGCGAGACGGGATCCGTCGGTACCTTGTCCGCTCCGTGTACGCATCGTAACCGGTCAGCTCCCGCTTCAGAAACCGTCTCTTGATCACGAGCCGCGATCACCGTCACACACGCGTTTCGGCCTCGGTATCCGCTTTGGCCCGCTGGCGGATGTCCTCACCGCGGCCCGGCGACGTCCGCGCAGGTGAACCCGCGACCCGGCGCGTAGCGTACCCGGTGACGTGCATCCGAGGCAGCGGTAGCGCCTCGCGGCGACAGGGGGGCGGGGGTGAGCACGATCTCGAATCCAACCGGCGCGCGTAAGACCCGATATCGGCCGATCCTCGGCGCGGGCGCGGCGGTGGTGGCGGGTCATCCGCTGGCGGTGGCCGCCGCCATGCGCATCCTCGACCGCGGCGGCAACGCCGTTGACGCCGCGATCGCGACCGCCGCCGCGGTCGCCGTCGTCCGCCCGCACATGTGCGGGGTGGCGGGCGACGGGTTCTTTCTAATCTACGATGCCGCCGCGGGGCGCGTGCACGCGCTCAACGCGGGCGGTCCGGCGCCGGCCGCGGTGACGCTCACGCATTTTCGCGGCGGCATGCCCGACCGCGGCGGCGTGCTCTCGACGGTACCGGGGATCCTGGACGGCTGGAGCCAGGCGCGCGCGCGGTTCGGCACGCTCCCGTGGGCCGAGCTGCTGCAACCCGCGATCGAGCTGGCCGAGCGCGGCTTCCCGATGTACGAGTCGCTCAACGATTGGATCCAGAAGTATCGGGACAAGTACCAGGCGAACGCGGCGTGCGCCGCGGTGCTCCTCCCAGGCGGCCGCCCGCCGGCGCCCGGCACGCTGTTCCGGCAGCCCGATCTGGCTGGCACGTTCCGCCGGCTCGCCGAGCGAGGCGCCCGTGACTTCTACGAGGGCGAGCTCGGCGCGACGTTCGCCCGGGGGCTCGCAGACGCGGGCGGGCTCGTGACCACGCGAGATCTCGCCGCGTATCACGCGGGGTGGGGGGAGCCGGTGCGGGCGGCGTACCGCGGGCACGTCCTCCACACGCCGCCTCCGTTGTCCCAGGGGTGGATGCTCGCGCAGATGCTGGGCGTCCTTGACGGCGTGGATCTCGGGGCGGTCCCGTACGAGAGCGGGGACCGGGTGGTGTTGCTCGCAAACGCGGTCCGCGCCGCGTTTGAGGACCGCGACCGCTGGTTCGGCGATCCGCGGTGGACCGGCTTCACGCTCGATCGCGTGCTGTCCCCGTCGCGCATCGCCGAGATCGGAGCCGGGCTGCGCGGGCGCGCGACCTCCGCCGCGCGGGCGGAACGGTCCGGCGACACGACCGCGCTATCCGCGATCGACGCGCAGGGCAACGCGGTCTCGATGATCCAGAGCCTGTGGACCGATGCCGGGGTGATGATCCCCGGCACCGGCATCCTCGTCAACGGCCGGCTCGACTCTGCGAGCATCCGGCCGGACCACCCGGACGTCGTCGCCGGCGGCAAGACGCCAGTCTACACGCTGCACACGTACATGGTGACGCGGGACGACCGGCTGCGCCTGATCGGGGGGACGCCCGGGGGGCACAGCCAGGTGCAGACCAATCTCCAGGTGGTGACGAACGTCCTGGACTACGGATTCAGCGCGCAGGAGGCGGTCGAGGCGCCGCGGTTCCTGCTCGGCGGCGCGCTCCACTACGATACGCTGTCCGCGATCTTCCTGGAGGGGCGGTTCCCGCCAGAGACGCGCCGCGCGCTCGAGTCGGACGGATACAGGGTCACGACGATCGCGGATTGGGCCGAGCTTGCCGTGGAGGGCGCGAGCCCGGTGAGTGTCGGCAGCGCAAAGGCGATCGGGATCGATCCCGAGACCGGCGTCCGCGCGCTCGGCGTGGACCCCCGGCGCGACGCCTACGGCGCGGTGCGTTAGGCCTGCTCGGTTGCGCCCGCCGGGTCCGCCGTCCTCGCAGACGCACAGGGCATTTTCTCCATCATCGGTGTGCAAGGCGCCCAGCGGACTCGCGCCGCCGATGCCTCGCGCGCGTGCGGCTTCTCAGTTGGGGGATGGAGGGTGCCGAGCCGAATGTCCTCGAGGCAGCGATGGACGACCGTGTGAGGGTATTGGTCAGATGATGTCCGCCATCGCCCCATGACCGGAGTCGCCGCGAAGCCGCGAGCAACCCTACGCTTGGACCATACAGCGACCACCGCGGACAGGGCGGAGACTAGCGATGCGGCAGGACCCATGTCGGGCGTCGTCCAATTGTTCATAATGTTATGACAATTGCGCTCTCCCGCCAATCGCCGGTGCCACTCTACTATCAACTCGAGTCGGTGCTGCGCGACGAGATAGTCGCCGGTCGCTACGCTGCGGGAACGCTGTTGCCCACCGAGGAGAACCTCACCCGCCGCTTCGGGGTCAGTCGTATCACCGTCCGGCGGGCCATGGAGCGGTTGGTCTCGGAGGGGCTCATTTACCGTGTGCCCGGTCGCGGCACCTTTGTCGGCGCCGCGCGGCCGCGCGAGTTCCGCATCGAGCGCAACCCGGCCGATCTGATGGGGTTCGACGAGGATATTCGGAGACTCGGCATCCGCCCGGAGACTCGCGTTCTTAGGCGTGAGTGGGTGCAGGCCCCGGCAGAGGTCGTGGAATCGCTCGGGATTCCCAAGACCGCGGAGATGCTTCGACTGTACCGGCTCGGCACCGCCGGCGGACGGCCGCTGTGGATCGAGGACCGTTACGTGGTGCGGACGCTGGCCGGTCGCCTTCGGCCGAGTGACCTGGCGGTGCCGAGCCTGCTCGCAACGCTCGCGCGCGCGGAGGGATTGACGGTCGACCGTGCCCAGGTGGAGATTACCGCGCGCGGCGCCAGCCGCGAAGAGTCACGGCACTTGGCCCTGCGGCCCGGCGCGCCGGTCCTCGTTGCCGAGTTCGCCGTCCACGCCGGGGGGCGTCCGGCCCAGTTCGTCCGTGCCCGGTTTCGACCGGACCGGTACGGCTTTGCCTTCACTATCGCGCCCGGAGCGCCTCTGCGCCGCACCCCCCGAGTACGCTCCGACGCGGCGGACACGACGTGAATCGTCCGCACAGCAGCTTTCCCGTGGAGGAGTGAGAAGGTGGCAGATCAGCATGCGAAACTCCAGAAGGTCGGCGAGGCGATCGACAACCTCTGCACCATCGAGATTACCGGCCGTGGGGTGGTGCGGGATCTCTATGCGGCTGTCCGCGCGAAGCAGCCCGGCCCGCTGTGCCTGACCGTGGCGCAGGAACTGGCGGAACGGTTGCAGCCGGGGGACGTCGTCGTCATCGCCACGGGGTTGCCAACCTATCCCTGGTTTTCGGGCGAGCAGGACGGCCCCGTCGGCGCGGCGACCCTGGCCCGGGCGCTGGTCTTGGGTCTCGGCGCTAGGCCGGTTGTGATGACCGAAGCCATCCACGTGGAGATGTGCCGGGCATCGGTCCGCGGCGCGGGCCTGTACGCGCGCGGCCTAGACGAGGCCCTGCGGTTGCCGACGACCGCGGCGCTCGTGGCGTTTCCAACCGATCCGGCCGAGGCCAAGCGGGAGGCGGAGGTATTGCTGGAGCGCCTCAAGCCTAAAGCGATGATCGCCATCGAACGACCAGGAGCGAACGAGCACGGCCACTACCATGGGGCCAAGGGCTTTCGGCTGACCGACCACTGCGCCAAGTTGGACGTGCTCTTCGAGCATGCAAAAGCACGCGGGATCTACACGGTCGGGATCGGAGCCGGTGGCAACGAACTGGGCTGTGCGCTGATCCACGACACCGTGGTGGCCACGGTGCCGTACGCGGCCACCTGTCAGTGTGCGTGTCACGGGTCTGTCGTTCCCGTATTCGTCCCCCATCACCTCATCATCGCGGCGATCTCGAATTGGGGCGCGTACGGCGTCGCCGCCGCCCTGGCGCTGCTGCTCGATCGGCGCGAGGTACTGCACGACCGCGGGCTCGATCGGCGCGTGCACGAACTGTGCGCGGCGGCCGGGGCCAACAACGACGGGCCGGGGTTGCTGGATCCTGGGACGGATGCCGTGCCCGCCGACATTCACGGCGACTTTGTCGAACTACTGGGGTTCATGGTGGGGAGCGGCATCGACTTCGGCCGGCTCTACAAGGAACCCCGCTATCCCTGGCTGGCCGTATAGCGGTTGCAGAGGAGGGAGTCGGCATGGCCGTTGCCGTGTTCACGCCCGCAGACCTGCGCGCCCGCATCGCGGTGCTCCCGCGGGTGCGGTTGGGGTTTCTGCCCACCCCCATTCAGCACTGCCCGAACCTGTCGAAGGACCTTGGCATCGACCTGTGGGTCAAGCGCGACGACCTGACCGGTCCGGCGCTCGGCGGCAACAAGATGCGGAACCTCGAGTGGCGCATGGCCGAGGCGGTGGCTTCGGGTGCCGACGTCCTGGTGTTTGGCGTGGAGGCCACCTCGAACTCCGCGCGCCAGACCACCGCGGCGGCGAACATGCTCGGGCTCCCGCTGGTCTTAGTGCTGCGGGGGAAGCCGGAGGCGGAGCCTCAGGGCAACCTGCTCTGCGACCTGATCCTCGGCGCGGAGGTACGGCTCCTCGATCTCCCGACCTACCACGATCTCAGCGCAGCGGTTCAGCAGGTCGTGGAGGAGTTTCGCGCACAGGGGCGCCGCCCGTGGAGCCTCAACCACGGCCGCATGTTCGCCTGCGGTGCGGCGCTCGCGACCGTCGAGAACCTGCTTGAGATTCTCGAACTGCTCGAGCCGCACGGCCGCCGTCCCGACTTCGTGTACCTCTCGTCGGGCGGCAAAGGACTCGCCGGACTGACGCTGGGCCGAAAGGCACTGGCGCTGCCCGTGCGGATGGTCGGGATCGCCTCGACCAGCAACGAGGATCCGTGGGAGAGTACATCCCGGATCGCCAACGAAACTGCGGCGATGTTGGAGATCCCGATCACCATTACCCGCCAGGACGTCGAGGCTACCTGGGACTACATCGGACCCGGGTACGGCATTCCGACGCCGGAGGGCCTGGACGCCATCCTGGCCTTCGCCCGCCGCGAGGGAATCCTGCTCGACCCAGTTTACACAGGCAAGGCAGCGGCCGGGATGTTCGATCACATCCGCCGGGGGATCGTCCCGCAGGGGGCGACCGTCGTGTTCATCCACACCGGCGGGGTGCCGGCACTGTTCGCGCAGAGCCGCGCACTGACGGAGCATATCGCGCGCAGGCGCACCGAGCGCACGCAATCGCAGGATAAGGAGGGGAGGGCATGAAGTCCCGCATGGGGATCGCGCTTGTCCTCGCGGCGGTGCTCCTGCTGCCGCTGTCCGTGGGAGCGCAGGCCGAACGACCCCTGGTCTATGCGCAGAATGTTCCCGTCACCGCGATGGACACCGCCGGGACGACGATCGGCACCGTCTATCCTGCCGGGTACGAGGCCATGTTGCTCGTCTACGACAACCTGGTGGCCTTCAACGAGCAGATGCGGATCGTCCCGCAACTGGCCACCGACTGGGCCGTGTCCAAGGACGGGCTGACGTGGACGTTCAAGCTGCGCCGCGGGGTGACCTTCCATGACGGCACGCCGTTCAACGCGGATGCGGTGGTGTTCGACATTCAGCGGCAGGCCGACCCCAACATCAACAAATCCAACCGGCCGCTGTGGGATCCCGTGGCCGGGGTGCGCAAGATCGATGACTATACCGTGGCGGTCACGACGCACGATCCCTACGGCGCGTTTCTCAACACCCTCGCCCACGGCTCTGGCGGTATGGTGAGCCCGACCGCGGTGCGGAGGCTGGGGGAGGCCTTTGCCCGTCAGCCGGTCGGGACTGGTCCGTATGCGTACGAGCGGCTCGACACCGGGACGGAGTTGGCGCTGCGCCGCAACGACGGCTACTGGGGCGGCCGGCCCGGCTATCCGCGCATCATCATGCGCAACGTGCCCGACCCGACCACCCGCATCGCGTTGCTGCAGGCCGGCCAGGCCGACGTGATCGGCGCGATCCCACCGGAGAACGTGGCGCAGTTGCGGAGCAATCCGAGCGTCGAGGTCGTGACGAAGCCGGCGCTCCGGACCTTCGGGTTTGCGTTCAACCTTAACCGGAAATCCTTTCAGGACGTGCGGGTGCGGCAGGCGTTCAACTACGCCGTGAACCGCGCCGCGATCATCAAGGCGATCTTCAAAGACTTCGCGACGCCGATCGATTCGCCGCTGTCACCGTACACGACCGGGTATGCGTCGGCAGGCGCGTATCCGACTGATCCGGAGAAGGCCAAGGCGCTGCTGGCCCAGGCTGGCTGGACGCCGGGACCCGATGGCGTCCTCCGGAAGGGCGATCAGCGGTTGGATATCACGGTGCTGACCCCGACCGGCATGCTGCCAAAGGACATCGAAGTCACGCAGGCGTTCCAGAACTTCCTGCGCATCATCGGCGTGCGGGCGACGATCAACCGCGTCGAGCCCGCAGCGTTCTGGGATTACCTCCGCGTCCCCCCGGACCGTATCCAGTGGGACATGGTGCTGTTTGGCTTCAACCCGTCGAACGGCGACGGCGCCTACCATCTCGAGTCGCTGTTCGAAAGCAACCCGAGCCGGAACGGGCCCCCCAAGGTGTGGAACTTCACCTGGTATTCAAACCCGAAGGTCGACGAGATGCTCACCCAGGCGGACGTCACCGTGGACCAGGTGAAGCGGGGCCGCCTGCTGGCGCAAGCCGCCCGCATCGTCTGGAGCGACGCGCCCTACGTCTGGCTGTACGCCGAGAACGTGATCGTCGCGAAGCGCAAGGACATCAAGGACGTCTACGTCCTGCCGACGGTCTTTACGAGCCTCCGCGGCGCGAAGCCGTAGCGAGGGCCCGCGGGAGAGGAGGCCGCCGCGCCTCTCCCCCGGCTCAACGAATGGGTCTGTTCGCGCTTCGTCGCTTGGTGCTGCTGGCCCCGCAGACGCTGGGTGTCGTCACGCTGATCTTTCTGGTGTTCCGCTGGGTGCCCGGCGACCCGGCGCTGATCATCGCCGGGCCCGGTGCCACTCAGACAGAGATCGATGCGGTTCACCACGATCTCGGCCTGGACCGGCCGCTGCTCACGCAGTACGGTCGGTTTCTGGGTGACCTGTTGCGCGGCGATTTGGGGACGTCGTTGAGTCTTCGACAGCCCGTCACCGACGTACTGCGCAGCCGGCTGCCGCCGACGCTGGCGCTCATGTCCGCCAGTCTGGCAGTCACGGTGGCGTTGGCCATCCCCGCCGGGGTCGTCGCGACGGCACGTCCGCACGGCCTCCTCGCACAGGGCGTGATGGCCACCTCGGCGTTCGCGCTCGCGGTTCCGAACTTCTTGTTGGGGATGATCCTCATCAAGGCCCTGGGCGTGAAGCTGCGCCTCCTGCCACCCGCGGGCACGGGCGGGGTGCTT
>DASQGM010000368.1:0-7369 GCA_035632615.1 bacterium
GAAGTATGGGATGATCTCGCTCGGCACCTTCGGCGTGTGCCCCTTGAACTGCACCGGCTCCTCGTACAGCGCGTAGTCGCGCCGAAGAGGGTGGCCCTCCCAATCGTCCGGCATCAGGATCCGGCGGAGATCGGCGTGGCCGTCGAACACGACCCCGTACATGTCGTAGACCTCACGCTCGGGAAACCCCGCTCCGGGATAGATCCCCGTGGCGCTCGGCACGCGCGGCGGGTCGCCGACAGCGTGCACCTTCACGGTCAAGCGCTCGGCGCCGCCCGCCCGGCCGAGGAGGTACACCACCTCGAACCGGGGCTCCTTCGGCAGACGATCCCACGCGGTGACGTCCGCGCACGAGTCCATCGCAAGCCGGTCACGCGCGGCGCGCAGGACGTCCAGCAACAGCTCGGCCGGCACCAGCACGACGGCGCGTCCCCGGTCCTCGTGGACGGTCACCCGGTCCCACGGCACGTGGTTGCGCAACCGGTCGAGGATCGACGTCTCGCCCACGAAGATGGCCGGCCTAGGTTGCGCGCGCCGCGGCGCCGCTCTTCTGGATCTTCTGTTGGAGAAGCTGCAGACCGTGGAGCAGCGCCTCGGGCCGCGGCGGACAACCGGCGACGTAGACGTCCACCGGCACGATCTTGTCCACGCCTTGCACCACCGCGTAGTTGTTGAACAAGCCGCCCGAACTCGCGCAGTCGCCCATCGAGATGACCCACTTGGGTTCCAGCATCTGATCGTAGATGTGACGGAGCACGGGCGCCATCTTCTGGCTGACCCGGCCGGCGACGATCATGAGGTCGGACTGCCGCGGGGACGCCCGGAACAGCTCAGAGCCGAACCGCGAGATGTCGAACCGCGGAGCGGCCGCGCACATCATCTCGATCGCGCAGCACGCCAGCCCGAACTGGGCCGGCCACAGCGAGTTGCCGCGCGCCCACGCGATCAGCTTGTTCACGGTGGTCGTGAGCACGTTGCGCTCGATGTCCCGTTCGGAGGCGATCATTCCCATTGCAGCGCCCCCCGCCTGACGACGTAGAGGTAGCCGAGGACGAGGATCGCAAGGAACGCGAACATCTCACCCAGGCCGAGACGCCCGAGTTCCCGGACCAGGACGGCCCAGGGGTACACGAACACGACCTCGACGTCGAACAGGATGAATAGCATCGCGACGAGGTAGTAGCGGACCGGGACCCGTTCGTGCGCGCTCCCCACCGGCCAGACGCCCGATTCGTAGGGGAGCGACTTCTCGAGGCTCGGTCGCCGCGGGCCCAGGAGCAGGTGCAGGCCGAGCACCGTGGCAGCCAGCAAGACGGCGAGAATCAAGTGCACGAGTACGGGGACGTATCCCGACATCCACACCCTCTCGAACGGTAGCCGCACGCGGCCGCGCCACCCCGCGGCTCAGGAATCCAGGGGCGGCCGGCCGTTCCCGCTCACTTCATCAATGATTACAGAAGGGCCTCACCGTGTCAACGAGGCCGCGCGGGTCGCGGACCTCCGTCGGGGGCCTCGTGTTGCGCTGCGCGGCAACGCGACCGCGACGACACGACGCCACCGCCGCGGCGCCGGCTTCGGCCTGGCGACGACCCGCTTCGGACTCGGGGCGGCGGCGGCCGCGCGCGCGAGCAGCCGTTTGACGTCCGTCAGGGGCAGGCGTCGGGTCCTGACGAGGTAGGCGGCGCGCTGGAGCCGCTCCACGTCGTCCCACGAATACAGCGCACGGGCGCCTCGGCGCCCTCGGCGCGGGACGATGCCCAACGCCCGCCAGCGTGTGAGCGTTCCGAGAGACAACCCGGTGAGCCGCGAGACGATCGTCCGCGGGAGCACCGGCGACTCCAGGTCGCGCATAGAAGGCCTCCAGCAGTGAGTGGACCGGGTATGTTGAGTATAGCAGCCGGCACGGACCCCGGGGTATCGTTCAGTCGATCCGGTCGATGCCGGGACCCGGGGGATGGTGGCGGACGACCGCCCGATGGCCAGCCGAACGCGGCCGGCTCGCCCCCACACGCTCAACGGCGATCTGCCGTGACGATGACCCAGCGGTGGACAAATCGAACCTGCCCATCGATGATCGCCGGCGACATTCCGGCGAGGTCACCGGGCTGGGAGGCGATGAGCATCTCCCGGACCTGCCGGGCGACGTCGGGGGGAGTGTCGGAGAGCCGACACCACTCGCCGACCTCTCGAGGCTCCGTGCCGCCCTCCATCGCGGTGGGGTTCAGCCCGGCCGCCACCATGAGCGCCCGGAGGCCGCTCGGGCTGCGGAGTTCGACGTGGGCGGGATCGCGCAGCCGCTCGATCGCGTTCTGCCGCGCGCGCGCCGCGTCGTCCTCGGCGCCGACGAGGTCGCCGATCGCCACGCGCCCGCCGCGCGCGCTGACGCGGACCATCTCCCCGAGCACCTCCGCGGGCGCGCCGAAATGGTGGAACGCCCACGTGCACGTGACGAGCGAAAATGTCCCGTCCGGAAACGGCAACCGCTCCGCGGCGCCTCGCACGATCGACACGGTGTCACCGCGACCGATCCGGCTCCGCGCCTCGCGCAACATCGCCATCGTCAAATCGAGCCCGATCGCGAGCCGGATCCGCGGGGCCAGGGCCGCGAGCAGGGCGCCCGGTCCGCACGCCACGTCGAGCGCGAGATCGTCGGACCGCGGCGCCGTGAGCCGCAGCAACGCCTCGCTCTGCACCTGGCGCGCGCCGATCCGGCTCGCCGCGTACTGCGCCGCGGTCTGAGTGAACCGCGCCTCGTTCGTGCGCCGGGCGTCGCCGCTCACGGCTGGTTCGCGCTCCGGCGCGTCTCCGGCGGTGCTCACGGCAGCGGCGTCATCGTCCTGACGCGGCCGGCGAACGTCGCGACCTCGGAATACCCCGCCGCCCTGGCGATCGCCGCGGCGCGCTCGAAGTCCTTGCCGACGTCCTCGGGGACGTGGGCGTCGGAGTTGATGAGCGTCGGCACGCCTGCGCGTCGGCAGGCGAGGAGAAACGCCGGAGCCGGATAGATCTCGCCCACCGGCTTCCGCCATCCGGCGGTGTTGATCTCCGCGCACACGCCGGCCTTCGCGAACGCGGACGCCGCCGCCTCGTAGAGGTCGCCGATGTCGGCGGACGGCCGATATCCGCAGACCTTGATGACGTCGGCATGCCCGATGAAATCGAACAAACCGGTTTCCGCGGCACGCGCGATGAGCCCGAAGTATTGGCGGTAGGCGGCCAGCACGTCGCGCCGTTCCCACTCATCGATCTGGGAGAGGATATCGAACCCCCACCAGGTCTCTGTGCCGCCCGTCGGGGGCAGCCAGTGCACGGATCCGATCGCATAGTCCCACGGGTACGTCCGCAGCAGCCGCTCAATCTCGCGCTCGTATCCCGGGAGGAAATCCCACTCTAGCCCGATCTTGACCGGCAGGCCGGCGGACCGGGCGCTCTCGACAAGCTGGATATACGTCTCCAAGTCCTCGGTGCACTTCTCGTCTACCCACGGATCCACCGCCCCGCGCGGAGGGTACATCTTCCGGCATTCCCGGAAGCGATGCGGATGCTCGCTGAAGCCGATCTCGCTCAGCCCGGACGCGCGCGCCTGCTCCACGAACCGGCCAAGCCAATCGAGGGTCCACGGACCGCGTTCGAGATGCATGTGGTAATCGGCACGCACGACGCGCCCTCCTGATACCCCGCGCCTAGTCCACGCGGGCGGTCCGCACGCGGCTCGCGAACGTTGCGGCGGCGGGATGATCGCTCTCCAGCAGATCGCGCGCGACGGCCTCGGTGTCGTAGGGCACGCGCACGATCTCGGCCTGCCAGCGTCCGTCCAGCAGCGTGAGCAGGGCCCACGCGGGTTTCGCCACGCCGTCGAACGGCAACCCCACGCTCCCGACGTTGACGACCGCGCCGTCGCGGACCTCGCGCACATACGCTTTGTGGATGTGGCCGTAGGCGAGATAGCGCGTCTGCGCCTGGTCCAACATCGCGGCCAGCATGTCCGGGGGCGCGTCGGGATTGACCGACACCACGGTGCTCGTGGGCGTCGCGTGAACGATCACGAGCGGCGGGCCCCCGGCCGGCTCGATCCGGTACGACATGGGCAGGGCTCGCAGATACGCCAGATCCCCGCTCCCCAGGCGGCGGCGCCCCCAGTCCCGGATCGGGTGGAGAGGTGGCGGCGCGTCGAGTCCGTCGAGCCCTCCGAAGAGCCACTGGTCCGTGTTGCCCACGACGGTGGGGTAGCCGAGCGCCCGCAGGGCGTCCATCGTCTCTCGCGGACGCGGTCCACCGAGCGCCAGGTCTCCGCCGTTGACGATCTCGTCGAACGGGCCGCGCGCGCGCACGTCCGCCAACACGGCCTCCAGGGCGCGGACGTTGCCGTGGACGTCGGAGATGATCGCGATGCGCATGGGCAAACCCTCCGTGATTATCCGTGATTAGATGACGTCCCCCACGCCCCTCGACGGCGTGCCGAACACCGCCTGCAGGAACCCTGCGATGATGCGGGCCGTGGCGCCCCACACGGCCTCGCGTCCGACCGCGTAGAAGTGGACGACCCGAGACCGCCCGCCCCGCTCCCAGACCTCGGTCCGAGTGGTCTCGGGATCCAACAAGACCTCGATCGGCACCTGGAGCACCGCCCGTACCTCGCGCGCGCTCAAGCGCAGCCGGCTGGGATACGCGATCACGCCCGCGAACGGGGTGACGGCAAACCCGGATACGGTGATCACTTCCTCGTCGAGGCGGCCGAGGACTTCCACGTCCGCGGGAGGCACGCCGATCTCCTCGAACGTCTCCCGGAGCGCGGCCTCAAGAGGGGTCTCACCTTCCTCGATGCCGCCGCCCGGAAACGAGATCTGTCCACCGTGACGCTCGAGCGTGTCGGTCCGCTTGGTCAGGAGCACGGCCGCGCCGTCGGGCGAGGCGACCAACGGCATGAGCACGGCGGCGCGTCGGGTGCCGGGTCGGGGCGTTCCCCGCCGGGCCTCCCGGTACGCGAGGGCCTCCCGGACTCGCGCCCGAAACATCTCCGGATCACGCAACACATCCTGCACCGGCGCCGGCTGCTCTCGCGATCCCGTGACGAACACCCCCCGAACGATGCCATCATACCATACACGACGCCGGTCGAATCGACCCCGCCGCGAGGCCGGCGACGCGCCGTACGTCCGCCGCGCATCTCGAGCGGGGCGCCCCCGCGCGTCGGCCACCGATGGAGAGGACATCCTCAGCGCTATAGCGTATAATGACGGCGGCTTTGAGTTCGCTGAAGGAGGCACGCGAGAATGACCTACGTCATCACGGAGCCGTGCATCGGCACGAAGGACCGCTCGTGCGTTGAGGTCTGCCCTGTCGACTGCATTCACCCCAAGGCCGATGAGGATCAGGGGGAGACCCACCTGTACATCAACCCGGAGGAGTGCATCGACTGCGGCGCGTGCGAGTCGGTGTGTCCGGTCACGGCGATCTTCTCGGAGGGCGACGTCCCCGACCAGTACAAGACGTACGTTGAAGAGGGGGCCGACCACTACAAGCTGACCAAGGAAGAGTTCCAGACGAAACACGGGCACGTCTAACGTCCGACCGGTTCAAGCACGCACGAAGCGGGGGCCACGGTGGGGCCCCCGCTTCGTGTGCGCCGTGTCGTGCCGGCCGGCCGCGGATCCGCCCTACTGGCCCGCCGCCCCGGCGCGCGCCTTCTCCAAGACCTCCCGTGCGATCGCGACCGCCCGTTCCACGTCCGCCTGGGTGACGTCCAGATGGGTGACGGCGCGGATGCGCGTGCGGGTGCTCGCCCCCATGCGGACGCCGCGCGCCAGCAACCGGTCGACGACCTCCTTCGCCGTGAGCCCGGTCCCGGCCACGTCGAAGAACACCAAATTGGTCTCCACGTGCGCGATGTTGATCGCCACGCCCGGGATCTCCGCGAGCCCCCGCGCCAGGATCTTCGCGTTCGTGTGATCCTCGGGCAGTCGGTCGAGGTTGTTATCCAGGGCGTACACGCCCGCGGCAGCGATGATCCCCGCCTGCCTCATGGCACCGCCGAACATGTGCTTGTACCGGCGGGCCTCCTTGATGAACTCGCGGTCAGCCGCGACGAGCGCGCCGACGGGACAGCCGAGGCCCTTGGTCAGGCAGAACGTAACGGTGTCGTAGCCGCGTGCGTGCTCGTGCGCCGGGACGCCCGTCGCGGCCGCCGCGTTCATGATGCGCGCGCCGTCCATGTGGGTGCGCAGGCTGTGGCGGTGCGCCGTCTCCGCGACGGCGCGGAGCCGTTCGACCGGCCACACCGTCCCGCCGCCGAAGTTCGCGGTCTGTTCCACGCAGACGAGGCGCGTCCGGGCACAGTGCGGGTCGTCCTTGCGGATCGCGTCGATGACCTGCTGTTCCGTGAACACGCCGCGCACGCCGTCGACCGGATACACCATCGCCGCCGACAGCAGCGCCGTCCCTCCCACCTCGGACGTCATGATGTGGGCCGTCCGCTCGAGCACGACCTCGTCGCCGGGTTTCGTGTGCATCTTCACCGCGATGGCGTTGGCCATCGTCGCCGACGGGAGATAGAGCGCCGCCTCCTTGCCGAGAAGCGCGGCCACGCGTTCTTGGAGGAGGTTCACGGTCGGGTCCTCCTGCCGCTGCTCGTCGCCCACCGGCGCCTGTGCCATGAACGCCCGCATCGCCGCCGATGGGCGGGTCGCGGTATCGCTGGAGAGATCGATCAACGTCGTCACGTCTGCCTCCTTGTTGCTCGATCAACTTCGGCGGGGGGCGCGCGCCTCAGGCGGCCCGGGCGACGCCCGCGGCGGGTGTGACGCTCGCCTCTGCTCCGGCCTGCGGGACGTTCCCGGGATCGCGCGGACGCGGCCGCGCAAAAGGAGCGGCGACCGCCTCGAGACATTCCAGATTCGCCGTTTCTCCGTGTCCGAGCGGGACACCTCCCCGGAGCGGTCGCCTGCCGGTGCCCACGTCGATGGCCGACTTGGAACCGACGGCAGCCGGCCTTGGGATGATCGCCCGGTCCGGCGTCCCGGGCGCGACCCGAGACGCCGCCCGTCCATGATAGTAAACTATGAACTGTGATTTCTTTGCCAAGTCGGACCCCCTTTGCTACAATGCTGTGCGAGGCTGCGGACCATGACCTCAACGACGCGCGGTGAGATTCTCTCGCTGATCAAGCGACACGGTCCCCTGACCGTGCAGGAGCTCAGCCGGCGGCTTGAGATCACGCCCATGGGCGTGCGCCAGCATCTGGCGATCCTCGAGCGCGACGGGCAGCTGCGGTCCGACGGGGTCCGGCGCGGCCAGGGTCGGCCAAGCCGCGTGTACAGCATCACCCCTGAAGGCGACAAAATCTTTCCCCGCACGTACGAGGAAGTTGCAA
>DASQGM010000369.1:0-1718 GCA_035632615.1 bacterium
CGTCAGCATCGTCTCGTAGAGTTCGGGACGCTGCCACTGGGTGAGCACGCCCGCCTTGGCGCCGTTCTGGAGCTGCGAATCCACCCGGTCGTCCTGCGCCCGCAATTCGCGGATCCGCCCGAGGTGAATGTCGAGCAGGAACATCCCGGCCCGCGTCGTCTCGAACAGCACCTCTTCCGGCGTCGCCACCATCGCCAGCCCCCGTTGCGCGGGGCCAAACAGGTTCTGCGTCGTCACGACGACCGCCAGGTTCTCGATGGCGCGCGACCAGACCAGATTCCGCCACGACGCCCACAGACGATTCTTGTCGGTGCCGGCCGGGAGCAAGATCACCTCGGCGCCGCGAAGCGCGAGCGCGCGGCTGACCTCGGGCATGTACACCTCGCTGCACATCGCGAGCCCGAACACGCCGTGCTCCGTGTCGAACACGGGGAATCCGTCCCCGGCCACATACTCGAAGTCCCAGTCCGCGCCGCCGGTGTAGATCCACGGCCCGGGAGGATGAGTGCGACGGTACCGGCCGGGCGGCCCGCCCGTGGGGCGCGCCAGCAACAACACGTTGTACGCCCGCCGGCTCCCGTCGTCGAGCGGTTCCAACGTGCCGAATTGCACGTACACTCCGCAGCGGCTCGCCGCGTCCACGAGGACGGCCGTGGGGTCGAAGCGCATCGGCATGCGCCAGGGTCCCGGATACGTCTCGGGAAACGCCACGACGTGCGCGCCCTGGCGGGCGGCCGCTTCCACGTGCCGGACGGCGTCAGCCACATTGCGCTCATCGTCCGGCGGACGGTGTGCCAGTGGCTGGACGAGCGCGAGCCTAAACGCCATGGCGGTACGTCCCTCCTCGGCGCGCTGTTGCGCAGCCGATCCTGAACGACGTCGACCCGCTCATGCCCGACGTCGCACACGCTCTCACGGTTTGCTCAGGGCGATGACGCTGAGGAACTCGTGCAGCAGGCGGGCGGCGAGCAACGCCGTCACCTGACCGCTGTCGTAGGCCGGCGCCACCTCGACGATCTCCATGCCGACCAGGTTCAATCCCGCCAGGCCTTGCACCAGTCGAATCGCCTGCAGGGAAGTCAATCCGCCCACCTCCGGGGTACCGGTGCCCGGAGCGAACGCGGGGTCGACCGAATCGATGTCGAGGGTGACGTACACCGGCCCGCCGCCCAGCCGCCCCTTGATGCGGGCGGCGGTCTCCGACAACGGACGGTCGTGCACGTCCTCGGCGGGGATTACCTCGAACCCGAGGTCCGCGTTGCGCACCCAATCATCGGGGCCGAAGAGCGGTCCGCGGATACCCACCTGCATCGAGCGCCCACCGTCCACGAGCCCCTCCTCGACGGCCCGGCGGAGGAAGGTTCCGTGCGTGTAGCGACTCCCAAAGTACGAGTCCCAGGTGTCGAGGTGCGCGTCGATCTGCACCAGGCCCACGGCGCGCCCGTGCGCAGCACGGACGCCGCGCAGCGTTCCGAGACCGATGGTATGGTCGCCCCCGACGCTGAGCGGGATCGCGCCCGCCGCGGCAATCCCGGCGATCTGTTCCTTGATCGCGTCGAGCGTCGCCAAGGTATCGAGCGGATTGATGCGCAGGTCGCCCAGGTCGGCCACCTGGAGTCGAGTGAATGGATCGACGCCGAGCACGCGATTGTACGGTCTCAGCAGTGAGCTGATGTCGCGAATCCCGCGCGGTCCGAATCGCGCGCCCGGGCGGAACG
>DASQGM010000370.1:0-12572 GCA_035632615.1 bacterium
ATCCAGGCAACGTGAACGGGTGGACCGCGCAGGAGAGCATCCGGCCCTGGGAGGCCTGGAAGCTGTACGCGAACTACTTCGGTGGCAACAGCGCGTCGAACGGACAGGCCCTCAGCACGTACGAGGCCGGGATCGAATACGACTTCATCCCGAACAGCGCGTCGATCACGTTCCTCGTCCGCGAATTGAAGATCGCGAACGTCGAGCAGTTCCTGCTGTACCGGGCGCAGCTCGACTACAATTTCTAGCGCGCGTACTCGGCCCGGTCGGCGTCGGGTTCCGGCGATGTCCGGAGCCCGCCGTCCGTTTGTTGGCCGTTCCCGGCGAGCCACAGGTCGGGCGAGGTCGGCAGCGAAAGAAAGCGCGCACGGGATCTGACGCGCGCCGGGGTGCCGGATGGCGTGCCGCCGGGCGGAGGCGCGGATGACCGTACGTGTGGAACCGGTGGAGCTGGTCGGCGAGCGTGCGGCGCTGGTGCCGATGGACGCGTCGCACGTGGACGCGCTGTACGAGGCCGGCCGCGCCGCGGAGATCTGGCCCTACATGCCGATCCAGGTGGTCACGGTCGACGACATGACCCGGCTCGTCCGCGAGGCGCTGCGGGCGCGCGACGCGGGCCTCGAGCTCCCGTTCGTAATCATCACCCCCGGCGACGGTCGCGTGGTCGGGAGCACGCGCTTCCTCGACATCACGCCGGCGCATCGGGCCCTGGAGATCGGGTGGACGTGGCTGAGCCCCGACGTGTGGCGCACGCCGGTCAACACGGAGTGCAAGCTCCTGCTGTTGCGCCACGCCTTTGAGACTCTCAGCATGATCCGCGTCCAGCTGAAGACCGACGGACGGAACGAGCGGTCCCAGCGGGCGATCGAGCGTCTCGGCGCCGTGCGCGAGGGTGTGCTCCGTCACCACCGGATCATGCCGGACGGATACCTGCGCGACTCGGTCTACTACAGCATTCTGGCGGAAGAGTGGCCAGCGGTGCGGGCCCGTCTGGAAGAGGCGCTTCGCCGGAGCCGGTGAGAGGCGCGCGGCCGGGCGGTGTGATCACGGTCGGGCAAGGACTTCCCCGCGCGGCGCAAGAATAGGTGGGCATCGGGCTGTGCCGCGCGCGGCACGGCACTTTGCGTCCGGAAGGGCCGGTCTCGTGTCTCAACCGCTGCTCCTCGCCGCCACCGGCGACGCGCTCATCACGAAGCGCATCGGCGAGTCCCGCGATCCCGCGTTTCACGCGCTCGTGGCGCTGCTGCGGTCTGCGGACGTCCGCTTCACCAACCTCGAGGGCACCCTGCACGACTATCTCGGGAGCCCGCAGGCCGCGAGCGGCGGGACGTACGTCGTGGGCTCGCCGCGGATCATCGACGATCTCAAGGCGATGGGGTTCAACCTCTATGCCGCCGCCAACAACCACATGGCGGACTGGGGCGACGGCGGTCTGCTCGGCACCATGGACACGCTCGACCGCGCGGGGGTCGTCTACGCCGGGATCGGCCGCCACCTCGCGGAGGCGCGGTCTCCAGGATACCTCGATCTCGCGGCGGGCCGCGTCGCGCTGATCGCGTTGACCAGTTCGTTCCCCCCGCACGCGCCCGCGGGGGAGCAGCGACCCGACTGCCAGGGTCGGCCCGGGGTCAACCCGCTTCGGCACGAGACGACGATCACCGTGAGCCGCGAGACGCTGGCGCAACTCGCCGCGATCCACGAGCGGCTGCATCTGGGCGCGGGACGGGCCCACTCCGTGCAGCTCGGCTTCCAGCGGACCGACCCCGAGGGGGTCACGACCCTGTTCGACCACAAGTTCCGCGCCGGCGCGCCGGAGGGCGTGCGCACCAGCCCGCACGCCGGCGACGTCGCGGCGAATCTCCAGTGGATCCGCGACGCCCGCCGCCAGGCCGATTGGGTGCTCGTGAGCGTGCACGCCCACGAGATGGCCGGGCACGAGGTCGAGGAGCCGGCCGAGTTCGTCACCACGTTCTGCCGGGCGGCCGTCGATGCGGGGGCGGACGCCGTGCTCGGCCACGGGCCGCATCTGCTGCGCGGCATCGAGATCTACAAGGGCAAGCCGATTTTCTACAGCCTCGGCAACTTCATCTTCCAGAACGAGGTACTCCAGCGCCAGCCGGCCGACTTCTACGAACGCCTCGGGCTCCCGCCGACGGCGACGCCGGCCGACCTGTTCGATGCGCGCGGCGCGCGGGGAGGGTTCGCGGCCGATCCCAGGTACTGGGAAGCGATCGTCCCCGTGTGCCGGTTCGACGGGGGCGCGCTCGAGGCGATCACCCTGTACCCGGTCACGCTCGGACATGGGTTGCCGCGGGCGCGGCGGGGGTCACCCGTGCTCGCCGGCGGCGCGACGGGGCGCGCGATCATCGAACGGCTGGCGCGGATGTCTCCGGAGTGCTCGATCACGTGGCACCCGGAGGGAGGCGCCCAGCTTCGGTGGTAGACCGGGAGCTCGTTCTGCTGTTGAACGGTCTTGTCGTGTGCTCACCCGGCGCCGCCGCGGCATGGATCGCGCGCCGCGCCGGCCGGCCGCTGCGGCCGTTGCTTGACGCCGTCATCGGCGTCGCTCGACGGTTCCACGCAAGGTAACGCTGCCGGTCGTTCCCGCGGCGTCGGTGCCGATCCCCAGGACATGCCCCGCTGCGGCCGCTGTGCTACCCTCAACTCGCCGGCGCCCGCGCCACCGGCCGGAGGCGGGCGTCGAGGGGGCGGCGTGAGGATCCTCGCGGTCAGCGATGAGATCGACGAGCGCCTGCTGGCGGACCCGCCGCTGCCGGCCGTGGCCGGGGTGCGCCTCATTCTCTCCTGCGGCGATCTTCCCGCGGACTACCTTGAAGAGCTCGCGGACCGGTATCGGGTGCCGCTGCTGTACGTGCGCGGCAACCACGACCGGCGGTACCATGAGAGTCCGCCGCCCGGAGAGAACATCGACGGACGCCTCGTCACGGTCGCCGGGTTGCGCGTCCTCGGCTTCGAAGGCTGCATGTGGTACAACGGCGAGGGCGTGCAGTACACTGAGCGGGAGATGTGGTGGCACGTGCTCCGCGTCCGTCCGGCGGCGTGGTGGGCGGGCGGGGTGGACATCATCGTGACGCACGCTCCGCCCTTCGGGATCCACGACGGACAGGACCGGGCGCACGTCGGCTTCCGCGCGTTTCGCGCCGCGTTGTGGCGGTTTCGGCCGCGCTACTTCGTGCACGGCCACAACCACCTTTCGTACGTCGCGAAGGGGGCGCGCATGACGGTCTTCGATGACACCCAGGTCGTGAACGCGTTCCGGTCGGTCGTGCTTCCGCTCGAGGGAGCGACCCGATGACGTCGCCGCGCCGGTTCAAGGAGTTCGAGGAGGTCCAGCGGTCGCTGGGCGCGCTCACCGCGCGTCCGCTCGGGGTCATCCAGGTGCCGCTGGACGAGATCGTGGGCAGCGTGGGCCGCGCGCGCTACTTCCCGCAGGGGCTCCGCGCGGGGAGCGGCCTGACGCCGTCCCGGGTCAAGCGCTTGGTCGCGGCGCTCGACCGCGGTGAGGTGTTGCCCCCGGTGCTGCTCTACCGGATCGGGCACGAGTACTTCGTCGCGGACGGCCACCACCGCGTGGCGGCGGCCAAACTCGTCGGCGCGCGCGACATTGACGCCGAGGTCGTCGTGTACCTGCCCGAGGCCAAGCGGCCCGAGGATGTCGTCGGGCGCGAGCGCCTGTTGTTCGAGCAGCGCACCGGCATCACGACGATCGTGCTCCACGAGGTCGGCCAGTACCCGAAGCTCCAACGGTGGATCGAGGACGTCGCGAGACAGCGCGGTCGCGGATCGCTGCGCAGCGCGGCGCGCGAGTGGTACACGCGCGTGTACCTCCCGGCGATCCAGGACCCCACGTTCAAGCGCCTCCGGCGGTTCTTTCCCGGGCGCTCGGCGGGCGACGTGTTCGTCTACCTCGCCGACCACAAGTGGATCATGAGCAAGGCCGCGGGACGAGACGTCGGTGTGCGGGCGGCGCTGGAGAGCTTCGAGCGCGGCCTGGACGAGCACCAGGAGCCGCACGGCTTTGCGCAGTGGCTGGAAGGACTGTTCTCCCGGAGGCCGCGGACCGCGAAGCGAGGCCGGTGACGCGCGGGCGGCCGGCCGCGACGGACGCTAGGGGACGTGGGTGCGGCGGAGCGCGCGCCACACGGCGTCGGGCGCGGCGGGCAGGTCGAGGGCGTCGCCGCCGGCCTGCCGCAGCGCGTCGATGACCGCGTTCACGAGCGCAGGCGGTGCCGCGATCGTTCCCGACTCGCCGATGCCTTTGGCGCCCAGCGGATTGACCGGCGACGGCGTCGCGAGCGCGTCGCTCTCGAACTCCGGCAGGTCGGCGGACGTCGGCACGGCGTAGTCGAGCAGCGATCCGGTCAGCACCTGGCCGTCGGCGCCGTAGACGACCTGTTCGAACAGCGCCTGGGCGAGGCCCTGCGCGAGGCTGCCGTGGATCTGGCCTTCGACGAGAAGCGGGTTGACGACGCGCCCGCAATCGTTGACCGCGACGTACCTCAGCACGTGCACCGTGCCGGTTTCCGGGTCGACCTCGACGACCGCGACGTGGGCGCCCGAGGGGGTCGTGGGTCCCGCGGACTCGAACCGGACGTGCTCGACCAGCCCGGGCGTCATGCCGTCCGGGCGTCGCTCCGCCGTCTCCGCCGCGCACGCGATCTCCGCGAGGGTCAGCCCGCGTCCGGGGACGCCGCGAACCGAGACCGCCCCGCCCGTCAGCACAAGATCAGCCGGTGCCGCCTCGAGGAGGTGAGCGGCGAGGGTGAGGATCTTGTCACGCACCGCTTCGGCGGCCCGGACCACCGCGGAGCCGCCGATGGACAACGAACGGCTGCCGAACGTGCCGATGCCGGACGGGATGACGTCGGTGTCGCCGTGCCGGACCGTGATGTCGCCCGGTGTCACGCCCAGGATGTCCGCGGCGATCTGGCCGAACGCGGTCGCGAGGCCCTGGCCGTGGGGTGAGGACCCGGTCAAGACCGTGATCCGGCCGGATCGCTCGACTCGGACGGCACCCGTCTCCCACGAATCGCCTCCGCCGGCAACCTCGATCCAGGTGGCCAGGCCGATGCCGAGCGGCTTCCCGCCGTCTCGGCGCCGTTGGGCCTGCACGGCGCGCCACCGACCGTACTCCGAACGCGCCAGCGCGCGCTCGAGCAGCGCCGGGTAGTTCCCCGAGTCATAGGCGAGGCCCGTGGGTCCCCGGTAGGGAAATGCCATGATGAAGTTCCGCCGGCGGACGTCCGCGGGGTCGAGGCCGAGGCGGTCGGCGACAAGGTCCATCATCCGTTCGATGTAATACGCGCCCTCCGGCCGCCCCGCGCCGCGATACGGCCCGGTCGGCGCCTTCGTCGTGGCGACGCCCCGCACGCGAAACCGCGCGTGCTCGATGCGGTACGCTCCCAGTCCGACGAGCACGCTGAGACCCGGCACGCCGGCCGTGAAGCCGAGGCAGTAGCCACCGAGGTCGCCCAGGATGTCGGCATCCACCGCGAGGACGGTGCCGTCCCGCGCGGCGGCGACGCGATAGCGCGCGCGCTGGCCCCGCCCGTGGACCATCGTGCGCAGGTTCTCCAGGCGGTCTTCCACCCACTTGATCGGCCGTCCGAGCGTGCGCGCGAGATAGACCGCCAGGATCTCGTCGGGATAGAGCGTGCCCTTCGCGCCGAACCCACCCCCGACGTCCGGGGCGACGACGTGGACGCGCTCGGGAGAGAGCCCGAGCGTCTCGGCGATTCCATCCCGCGCCCCGTGGGCGCTCTGGGTGGACAACCACACGTCGACGCGGTCGCGCAGGCGATCGGGAACGACGACGATCGCCCGGCACTCCATCGGCATCGCGGCGAGGCGGGGTTGCTCCATCCGCGCCTCGACGATGACGGCGGCACGCGCGAACGCCCCCTCCGGATCCCCGGCGCGCACCTCGTGCTCGAACGCCACGTTGGAGCCGAGCCCGGGGTGCAGTACTGCCGCGCCGGGCTCGAGGGCGGCGTCGACGTCGACCACGGCCGGCAGCGGCGTGTACGAGACGTGCACGAGGTCCGCCGCGTCCTCCGCGGCATAGCGGTCGCGCGCGACGACGGCCGCGACAGGCTGGCCGACGTACCGGACGGTGTCCTCGGCGAGGAGCGGGTGCAGCATCTCCGCGACGCCCGGGAACAGCGGCGCGGCCGGCGCGCGCGGCGCCGGGGCAGGGAGGTCTGCGGCCGTCACGACCGCGACGACGCCGGTCGACCCCGCGGCCTCCGCGGTCGTGATGCCGTCGATGCGCGCGTGTGCGTGCGGCGATCGGACGATCGCTACATGCAGCATCCCCGAGATGTGAATGTCGTCCACGAACCGGCCGGCGCCCGTCAGCAGCGGACGGTCCTCGCGCCGGCGGAGCGGCGCGCCCACGTACGGCATGGTGAAGAGGTTCGCCCGACGTGCCATCGAAGCCTCCGGCGCCCTCGCTTCGACATGGAGGCGCACCGCCTCGAGCTGCTCGTCCGGGCGCCCGTCCACTACGACAACGCCGAGGATGAGATCGTGCGGTTCGGCCGCGCGCTCGAGGCGATGGGGTGAGGATCCGCCCGGTGCGTTCGAGGCCGCACTCCAGCGAGGGTGTGGTCGCGACTAGCGGTGGCCCTCGCGGTCCGGCGCCGCCGGGGTCGCGAGCGTGGCGATCTGGGAGGCGGCCTCCGCGTTCGCGCGGTCGAGATCCTCCGGAGTATCGCCGCCGACCGTGATCGACTGGCCGACGCGCACTACGATACGCCGGAAGCGCGGCACCATCCGGTCGAGCGGGAGCGCCTCGTTCGTGCCGACGATCGCGACCGGGACGAGCGGCGCACCCGCGCGCGCGGCGAGGAGGGCCGCGCCCCGCTGGAACGGCCGGAGGCGGCCGTCGGGGCTGATGCCGCCCTCCGGGAAGATGATCAGGAGGCGGCCGTTCCGGAGCGCCGCGAGCGCGCGCCTGAGCGCGGTCGTGTCGACGGTTCCGCGCCGGATCGGGATCGCCAGCGGCCCGTAGGCGCGCATCACCAGGCTCACGCCCGGCATGCGCCACAGTTCCGCCATCGCCAGCACCGCGGGTTTGCGCGGCATCACCAGCGGCAAAATGATGGGATCGAGCCAGCTGACGTGATTGGCGACCACCACAGCGGGACCCCGGGCGGGGATGCGGTCGATGCCGACCGTGGACACGCGGAACAGCGCCCAGGCGAGGGCGCGTACGGCGGCGCGGATGGCGCGAAACGCGAGGCTGTCCAGGTGGGTCCCTCCGGCGTCGGGTCGGAGGATACGCGTCCGCGGGCACGACCTCCTGCCCGCCGATCGCCGGCGCCCCGGTGTTGGTGCGCGCGCCGGAGAGTCCTCACCGGAACTACCGGTTGGCGTGCCGCGTAGGTAGAATAGGGCGTGTGACGCGAAATTCGGTGGAGGTGATGAGGTGGTACGGATGCACGCACTGGCACGGAACGCGTGGAACGCAGTGCTATGGGGAGGTGCCGCCGGCGCCGTCGCCGCGGTCGGGGCGATGGCTCCCGGGACGCCTGTCCTCGGTGCGGCGATGCACTCCGTTGACGTCGCAATCGTCGCCGGCAAGAGCGCGGCCGACGGGGGCTTTGACTTCAACGGCTACCAGCGCGGGGCGATGACGGTCACGGTGCCCACCGGCTGGCAGGTCGCGGTGCATTTCGAGAACGTGAACGTGCTCGCCCATAGCCTTATCGTCGTGCCGTCGGGCGCGGGCCAACAGGCGGTGCCGCCGACCACGCCGGCGTTTCCGGGCGCGATGACCAAGGATCTTGCGGCGGGGCTCCCCAAGGGGACCAAGCAGACGCTCACGTTCACGGCGAGCAAGGCAGGGTCGTACGAGTTTGTCTGCGGTGTGCCCGGACATGGGGTGGCGGGGATGTGGGACAAGCTGGTCGTCTCCGACGCGGCCAAGGCGCCGACCGTGACGCCGGCTGGCGCTGCGACGCTCACGGCGAAGTAGCGAGCGCGGTCTCCGTCCGAGCTGGCGGCTCGGGCGTGTGCCAGCCCGACGTATCGTCAGGTCTATCCTGGGCCGCCCGGACATGCATATCTGGGCGGCCCAGGCCATTTCGAGTGCGGACGATGCTTCCTCTATCCAAACACCCGCGGCTTCCCGAGCATCGCGCGGAGCGATGTCATCTTCCCGACGTGATACCATCGGTGGTTGTTCAAGAACAAGAGGACACCGCCTGAGTTTTTCCAGAGGCCGTGGGAACTTTCGCGGGGGCTGTCCGGGTCGAGATCCGCGGCCGCCTTCATCACCGCACTGTGCGCTTCGTCGAACGTACGCTGTACGGTCTCGAGCGGCGGATACGCCGCCCGGCCGCCGGTGCCAGTCTTGAACAACTCTACAAAGCTGTCCGGGAGCGTGACGGACGGCGACGCGCCTGCGGCCTTCAGGAGGTACAGATCGGCCCACGCCAGATGGCCGACCTGCCAGGTGATCGGTGCCAGGGAATCGTCGAGAACACGGTGGGCCTCGTCGTCCGAGACCTCGCCGAGCGAGCGCCTCACGACTTGGTGGCTCCCGGCGAGCTGTTCCTGGATCATTGTTCGAGCATCCACGATACCGCCTCCCTCTACAAACGACCCGCTGATCGACGGCCGCGAGCCGTGGCGCAGGCTTGGTTGGCAACGGCACCGGGTTTCTCCTCGCGCGCGCAGGAGATGTGCCAGGACCGTTACAATCGCCGGCCGCGGAGGGCCGATGTGCGCCCACGAGACGGGAAGGCACTTTGCCGGTCGGCGTGCCGCGTCAGCGCCCGACCGGGCACACGCATCCCGCCTGTCGCTAGAGGCTCGTCATCAGCATTGACAGGGGCGCTCACCGTCTCTAAGATGAGGGTCAGACCGACGCGTCGGTCTGACGGGAGCGCATCCCAACCGCGAGACGAGCGCGATGACGAGAACCTCGACGACCCGATCACCAGCCGAGACGCCGACCCGAGACCGCCTCCTCGGGGCCGCGATGGACGTGTTCGTGGCGAAGGGGTACCACGCCGCCGCGGTCGACGACATCGTGGCCGCGTCGGAGACGTCGAAGGGCGCGTTCTACCACTACTTCTCGAGCAAGCAGGAGATCTTCGTCACGCTCGTGGACGCGCTCGGTGAGTTGGTGGAGACCGGCGTCGAGACCGCGATCGCCGACGAGCGCGGCGCGCTCGCCAAGGTGGAGGCGGCCCTGCGCGTGGTGCTCGAGACCGCCGACACGCAGCGAGGCTTGGTGAAGATCCTGCTGGTCGAGGCCGTGGGGCTGGGGCCCGAGTTCGAGGAGAAACGCCTGGAGATTCACGGCCGCTTCGCCCGGCTCATCCGGCGCCATCTCGATCACGCGGTCGGCGAGGGGTCGATCCCGGCCCAGGACACCGTGCTGGCCGCCCAGGCGTGGCTCGGCGCCCTGAACGAGGTGATCACCCAATGGTTGGCGGCGGGAAGCGGCCGGCTCACGGACCGGCTCCCCGCGCTGCGGGCGTTCCTGCTCCGCAGCGTTGGCGGCGAGGACCGCGCGAGGCAGGCGCCCCCGGCGCGGGGCGCCCGGACGAGGCGCAACACGAGGTGAGTCGATGATCACGCGGCGGACGTTCATGAGTTTACCGCTGGGCCTGCTCGTGCCCGAGCTCGCGGCGCCGCGGCCGGCGCGGGCGCAGGGTCGGCCGCCGCTCCACATCCGGGTCGTGTCCACGCCGGTGCTGATCTTCGCACCGCTGTTCGTCGCGATCGAGCGGGGCTACCTCCGGCGCGAGGGCATCGAAGCCGAGCTGATCGGCGCGCCGGGCGGCGCATCGGCGTTCGCGGTGCTGGCCAGCGGGCGGGCGGAGGCGGCGGTCGGCGGCCTCGGGGCCGCGTTGTTCAACGCCGCGTCGCGTGGGCTCGACTTCAAGGTCGTCGGACCCGCCCACGCCGAGAAGCCGCCGGTGAGCACCCCGCTCGTGGTCGGCCGAGCGGCGTTCGAGAACAACCAGATCCGCACGGTGAGGGATCTGCGCGGCAAGAAGGTCTCGGTCAACGTCATCGGATCGGCCACGGAGTTCTGGGTCAGCGCAGCGCTGCTCAAGGGCGGGCTCACGATGTCCGACGTGCAGCTGGTGGAGGTAAACTTTCCCGACGTGCCCGCGGCGCTCGCGAACGGCGCGATCGCCGGCGGCATGCTGGGCGAGCCGCTGACGACGCTCGCGGAGGATCGCGCGCAGATCGTCCGCCTCAGCCAGGACTTCATCAGCGGCATGCAGGTGACCGCCGTGTACTTCAGCGGCGCGTTCATGCGCGCGCATCCCCAGGAAGCGGTGGGCTTCATGACGGCGTGGCTGCGCGCGTGCCGCGATCTGTACGGTGGCGGGTACCGGCGCGACGACGTTGCGCGCATCGTGGAGAAGTACACCGGCGTCCCCGCGGACGTGGTCAAGCGCGCCCGACCCCCGTTCCACGAGCCCAACGGCGCCATGAACTTCAACGACTTCGCGCGGTTGCAGGAGTTCTTCCGGAAGCGGGGCGAGCTGACGTACGACCATCCGCTGCCGCCCTCCGCGTACATCGACACCTCGTTCGTGACGCAGGCGCTCCGGGCCGCGGGGCCGTTCGTTCCACCCCCGTGAGCCGGCCCCCGGCCGTCGCACCGATCGTGGTGACCGGACTCGCGCACGCGTATCCGGGGCCGCGCGGGCCGATCGTTGCGCTGCGGGAGGTCTCGTTCTCCGTGCGGGCCGGCGAGTTCTGCGCGCTGATCGGCCCGTCGGGATGCGGCAAGACGACCCTCCTGCAGGTCTTGGCGGGGCTTCTCACGCCCACCGCCGGGTCCGTGACGATGCCGCATTCCGCGCCGGGACGTCTGGCGACCGCCGTCGTCTTCCAGGGGGTCAGCACGTTCCCGTGGATGACGGTGCGCCAAAACGTCGCGTACGGCCTCCGCATGCTCCGGCTCCCTGGGGAAGAGTGTCGGCGGCGCGCGGAGCATCACGTCGCGCGCGTGGGCCTGACGGCCTTTCTCGACGCGTATCCGCACCAGCTCTCGGAGGGCATGCGCCAGCGCGTGAGCATCGCGCGGGCGTTCGCGACCGACCCCGACATCCTGCTGATGGACGAGCCGTTCGGCAGCCTCGATGAACAGACGCGCCTGCGCCTGCAGGACGAGCTGTTGCGCCTGTGGGGCGAGAGCGGGAAGACGGTCGTCTTCATCACGCACAGCCTGGACGAGGCGGCGCGTCTCGCCGACCGCGTGCTGGTGATGACGGGGCGTCCCGGTCGGATCAGGGCCGAGGTGGCGGTGCCGTTCGCACGGCCGCGCGGATACCGTGAGGTCCGCCGGGACCCCGCGTACGGCGCGCTCACGGCGCGCCTCTGGACCGAGCTCGCCGAGGACGGGGAGGACGTCCGCCCGTGACCGGCGGCCAACTCTCCGACCGCCTGCTCGCCGTCGCGTCTCCGATCGGGCTCCTCGCCGTGTGGGAGGTGCTGAGCCGTCTCGGCGTTCTCGATCCCCGCTACATCCCGGCGCCGACGACGGTGCTGCACACGATGGCGACCATGACCCGGACCGGCGAGCTGCCGTATCATGTTCTGGTGAGCGTGCGGCGGATCGTCTTCGGCTTCCTCCTCGGGGCGGTGCCGGCGGTCGGCGTGGGACTGATCATTGGGCTCAGCCGGCCGGTCCGGGCGTCGCTGATGCCGCTCGTCTCCGCGGTGTACCCGATCCCCAAGATCGCCGTCTATCCCCTGATCATCTTCTACCTCGGGCTGGGAGAAGCGTCCAAGATCAGCATCGTCGCGGTGAGCATCTTCTTCCTCGTGCTGCTGAGCACGATGGCGGGCGTGCTGGCGCTCGATCCCGCCTACTTCAAGATCGCCCGCGCGTACGGCGCGGACGCCCGCGCCGTCTTCACGACGGTGGCGCTGCCCGGCGCCCTGCCGCAGATCTTCACGGGCCTCAAGCTCGGCATGGGCTTCGCGCTGATCGTCATCGTCGGCGCCGAACTCCTCGGGTCGAACAGCGGCATCGGCTATCTGATCTGGCGGTCGTACCAGATCTTCGCCATCGACGCGATGTTCGCGGGTCTCCTCGTCACCGCCGTGCTGGGGTGGGCGGCGACCGCCGCGCTCGACTGGCTGGAACATCGCGTGCTCCCCTGGCGGATCTCCTGAGTCGGCGCCTGCCGCGTCGTCCCACCGAGTGAGAGGTTCGAGACCCGAGCGGCGTCCGGTCGCTCGATAACGCGGGAGCCCATCCGATGGGCCTCCCGCGTTGCTGTGACAGGAGTCTCCGTGCGCCGGTGTTCGTCTCCCAATCCGATTCCGCCTCAGGGACGAAGGATGAGCCGAGGGACATCGAGGCCGCGTCGGCCCGAGCGGTGTTCCAGGCGACATCCGGAGGAGGTGAGGAGACAGTGTTCGAGGACGGCACAACGGGGATCGGACGGAGCGCGAGACGCGTGCGCCGCGGGCTGCGGGCGGGGCTGATCGCCGCGGCGGTCGCGGTCGCGCTGATCCAGATCGGTCCGCCGCGCGCAGGCGCCGCGGGCGCGACGGACGGCGCGGTGACG
>DASQGM010000371.1:0-2177 GCA_035632615.1 bacterium
TATTGGGCGGCCCGAGCGGCCGCCGCGGCCGGAGACGGCGCCGGCGCCTCCGACGGGTACCGCAAGACGGCGGCGAAATATGCGGATACGTTCTACGGTCAGATGGCTGCCGCCCAGGCCGGTGTGCCGCTGCGCGTCGCGATCGCGCAGCCCCTGGCGGATCTGCCTCCCGGCGAGATCGCGACGTTGGATCGATTCCGGGAACTGGACGCCCTCGCGCAGACGGGCGACGCGACGCGGGAGCTGGAAGCGGCGGCGGTCCAGGCGCCACCGCCTGATCGAGCCGCCGTGACGCTGGCACTCGGTCAGTACTACGAGCGCCAACAGCAGGTCGCCCGGGGGATCCTCGAGGCCGAGCAGGCGCAGGCGCTCTACGGCGGAACGCCCGGCGCGGGCGTGCCGCTGGCGCTGTGGGAGGCCCTGTACCCCCAAGCGGCGTGGCAGACGATCACGCAGGCGGCCGGACGCACCGGGACAGATCCGTACCTGGTCGCGGGCGTGATGCGCGAGGAGAGCCGGTTCGATCCAGGCGCGGTGTCGCCCGCGGGCGCCTATGGGCTCATGCAGCTCATGCCGGGGACCGCGAAGAGCGCCGCCCGCACCGCCGGCGTGCCGCCGCCCGATCTGCGTGGGTTGACGGATTCCCAGACCAACGTGCTGTTGGGCACGACCGTGCTCGCCGAGTTGCTGAGGCAGTTTGGGCGCGTGGATCTGGCCGTGGCCGCCTACAACGCCGGGCCGGAGGCGGTGAAGCGGTGGCAGGGGCAGCGTGCCGGGGCTGACGCCGCATCCTTCGACGAGACGATCCCGTACCCGGAGACCCGTGCGTATGTAAAGGTGGTCCTGCAATCGGCAGCGATCTATCGCTGGCTCTACCGGGATGGCCACCCGGCCCCGCCGTAAGGCTCCGTCCCGGAGCTTCTGACCGGCACGTTACTGTGTCGATCCCCCGCCGTGCCCCCGCATGCGGTGGATCGCGGATGACCGTTCGAGCCAGCAAGGATTAGTTCATTCGAGTCGACTTTTCCCGCTAAAACTTCTCCAATCTGCGTCCTGGTGGCCTGTCGGCGCCGGTTTCAGGCGCTAGCGTCGATCCTCTGCTCACCGATCGAACGATGCGCGATTGTACGAGATGGGGTAATCCTCCTCTTGGTCTATGCCTCGTGTTCGCGGCTCATGCTATTGATCGATTGGGCTCCCGGTTGGGGTCCCAGTCCGTCGACATCGACGAACGACACCCTCCGTCGATGCGGCGGACGCGGCCCCACCGGGGACCAAGGACTGAGAGGCAGGAGAGGGACGAGTTACGTGATCAGCGCGCGGTTCATGCGAGTCGCAGGGATCTGTATCGCCATGGTGCTCGGCGTGGCAACGGCGGGCAGTTCGCTCATGGAAGGAATCCCGGCGGCTCGCGGCGCCGTCTCGTGGACCCGTGTGAGCGTTGCGGGGATGCTGGTATCCGTTGATGCCGCACGGCGCGTGCTCACGCTGTCCACGGTGCGGGGCGAGATGCGGGTGCAGACCACGGTGTTCACGACCGTCGTGCTGGCCTCTGCCAATGATGCTCCGACGCGACTCCCCGTGAGGTCGGTGGTGGAAGGCGTACAATTGTCGGACGGCTCGATGATCGCGGGCGTCGTGATCGTCGGTGGTGTCACGCCGCAGCGAGAGGGCGCGGGTCGCGGGTCGTCGCTCGGACTCGGCGCGTGGCTCGGGCAGCTGAACCAGGTTCGCGATCCGCATCCGGCGGCGATTTCGAGGTCGTCGCAGGACGATCGGAGATCGCAACTGCAGGGCGCCAGCGGCACCCGCGGAGTAGACTTCCCGTTTCCGACCAGTGCCGGCGGGCCGGGCGGCGCGGGTGGCCCCGGCGGCAACCACAACTCCGTCAACGGGAACGGCGGTGACGGCGGCACCGGCGGGAACGGTGGAGCGCCCTTTGGCCAGTTCAGCGGCGGCAACGGCGGGGCCGGCGGCAACGGCGGAAATGGCGGGAACGATAACGGGGGCAGCGGCGGAAAAGGCGGCAACGGCGGCGACGGCGGTGACGCCGGTAGCTCGATGAGCGGAGGGAACGGCGGCGACGGGGGCAGCGGCGGCAGCGGTGGCAATGGTGCGGTCGGGCCCAACGGCGGCGCGGGCGGTGCGGGCGGCAGCGGCGGCAACGGCGGGTCATG
>DASQGM010000372.1:0-2361 GCA_035632615.1 bacterium
GCGAGGTGAGCCGTGGGGTGGCACGTCAAGCACGAGGAATCGACCGGGCTGACCGAGATCCTGAACCCCGGCAATTCGGACGCGCAGGGGCGCGAATTCGCGTTGCTGCGGCTCGCCGCCGGGGCCTCGATCGACACGGCGGCCGACGGACGGGAGTCGCTCGTTACCATTCTCGGCGGTCGAGCGTCGATCGCCGTGGAGGGCGGCGAGTCATGGCAGGGACTCGGCGACCGGGACAACGTGTTCAGCGGGCTGCCGACGTCGGTTTACGTCCCGACGGGAGCTCGCGTCCGCGTGCAGGCCGACGGGGCGTTCGAGGCGGCGATCTGGCGCGCGCGCGCGGCGTCCGGCGGCCAGGCGTACGTCATCCGGCCGTCTGCGGTCGCGGTCGCGGTGCGGGGAGAGGGCCCCTTCCGGCGGCGCGTGCACACGATCCTCGACGCATCTCGTTCGGCGCAGCATCTGATCGTCGGCGAGACGTTCAACGAGCCCGGGGCATGGTCGAGTTATCCGCCGCACAAGCACGAGCGCCACGATCCGCCGCGAGAGGGACGGTTCGAGGAGATCTATCACTTCCGACTGGATCCGCATCAGGGATTCGGCATCCAGCGGATCTACTCCCCGGAGCGACAGCTCGACGAACTCTACACCGTCGAGGACGGCGACACCGTGCTGATTCCGTTCGGTTACCATCCGGTGGTGGCGGCGCCCGGCTACCGGCTGTGCTACCTGTGGGCGCTGTCGGGCGAGGGACGCACGCTCATGGCCAAGGAGGACCCTCAGCACAGCTGGACGACGCGGCCGCGCTGAGCGATCCGGGACGGGTCGACGCGTTCCCTCAAGGTCGCCGAGAAGTCGCACCGGGGCCGCGGGATCCGCCGAGCGCGTGTTCGGGATCATTCGGGATCAGGGGGCATTTCCGGACGAGCCGCGCGAGTTTTCGCGCGTCATGCACTTGGCGCGGATCTGCGAGTAAACGGGTCGCGGATGGGGCGTTGGCCCCCCCCCTGACGTCGTGGAGCGGACGCCCTGGTTCCCCCGGTTGGCCCGGGCAACACGGTACGTCCGTGGGATCGTCGCTGGCTTCGCGCCATCGCCGCCCGCGGGCTGAGCCGGCCCGCGGCCGTGCATGATCGCGTCATCGGCCCGGCACAACCCAAGCAACACCAACCCGGGCGTTGCGCTTTCGGATTGTTGCCCGCTCCCGGTGCGGCCGGCGATGCCGCGCTGCAGTTGTTCGAACAGTCGTGCATCGTTTGGTACACTGATGTCATCGTGGTATCGCCGTGGAAGGAAGCCGGGGGGCGGACCACAACGTCGACCACGGCGCCGACGCCAACGGGGGGCACCACGGTACCACGAGGAAACGGTCCTCGGATCGCCAATCGGTCCGTCGTACGGCCTGGAGCATGGGACAGGCCCGATTCCATGAGGGCAGGTGACCGCATGGCAAAGACACACGCGGGTGCGAGCCAGTCTGCGGCCGAGGCCCTCTCGCAGCCCTGGAGCCGGATCGTCGCCGACGTTCTGCTCCAGCACCGCGTCCACATGATCGGGTACGTGCCCGACGAGGTGACGGGACACCTGTTGACCCGTCTGGAGGCCGACCCGGCGTGCGCCGTGGTGTGCTGCACGCGGGAGGAGGAAGCGGTGGCCACGGTGGCGGGCGCCTATCTCGGGGGCAAGCGGGGCGCCGTGATCCTCCAGACGAGCGGTGTCGGCAACTCCATGAACGCCCTGGGGTCCTTCGTCGTTCCGTACCAGATCCCGATGCTGCTGATCGTGAGCGAGCGCGGCGGGCTCGGGGAGTTCAATCCCGCCCAGGTCCCGCTCGGGCACGCGGTGCCGCGGGTGCTCGACGCATTGGGGATTCAGACGTTTGCGCTGACGTCCGAGAGCGAGATCGTCCCGATCCTGGGGGGTGCCGCGGAGCTGGCGTTCTCCACGATGATGCCCGTGGCGGTCGTGCTTTCGATGCTGCTGACGGGAGGGAAGACGCTCAAATGAGGCGGCTCGACGCGATCCGGCGCATCATTCCGCTGCTCGGCGGCGCGGCGGTGGTTTCGAATCTGGGGCGCAACACCTACGATCTCTACGAGGCCGCGGACCGCGCCGAGAACTTCTACATGTGGGGCGCGATGGGCTCGACGTCGTCGGTCGGGTTCGGCCTCGCGCTGGCGCAGCCGACCCGCCCGGTCCTGGTGCTGGACGGTGACGGTTCCATGCTGATGAGCCTCGGGTGCTTGACGACCGTCGCCGCCCACCGTCCCCCGAACCTGGTGCTTGTCGTGTTTGACAACGGTACGTACGAGACGACGGGCGGGCAGGCGACCCACACCACGCGGGGCGCCGATCTCGAGG
>DASQGM010000373.1:0-3288 GCA_035632615.1 bacterium
GAGCACCAGCAGGCGGACGATCTCTCCGAGCCCCAGCGTCGCGATCGCGAGGTAGTCCCCCCGAACCCGCAGCACCGGGATCCCGAACAGCACGCCCGCGACGAGCGAAACGCCCATCGCCGCTGGAACGGCCGCCCAGAACGACCAGTGCGCGATCCCGTGCTCGCCGCGTGACGTCAGCAACGCCATCGTGTACGCGCCGATCGCGAAGAACGCCACGAACCCGAGATCGAGCAGCCCGGCGAAGCCGACCTCCAGGTTCAGGCCGAGCCCCATGAGCGTGTAGAGACCGACCAGCACCATCACCTGGGCGACGAACGGGCCGCCCGCGATCGGTACCACCAGCAGGAGCGCCAGCGCGACCGCCCAGCGCAGCATCTGCAGCCCCCGCCGGCCCGACGGGCTGAGCGACGCCGCCGCGCGCTGGAGCGCGTCCCCGTACCGGCCGCGCGCGGCGACGGCGGCCCACGTCAGCCCGCAGACCGCGGCCGCGCCCCCGGCGGAGGGCCCGTCCGTCGTGAAGAGCGCGCCGCGGATCGTCATCACGATGGCGGGCCCGCGCAGGAGCAGCTGCAGGAGGTCCTGAAAGACCCCGACGATGAGCACCGCCACGAGACCCGTGAGGAACAGGCGCCGCGCGGGCGCGGACATCGCGGCCAGCGCCCCGCCGCCCACCCCCGCCGCGGCGCCGAGAAGGAGCAGGAGCGCCACGCCCTCCGGCAGCGACCGGCCGAACGCGAGGAGCTGGTAGAGCGCGGGGGACCCGTTGATGAACATCGTCCGCAAGTTCACGGCGGCGCCGGTCAGCAGCAACGCCGCGAGCGAAGCGCCCACCACCAGGCCCGCGGCGAGTCCGACGAGCGGCCCCGGCCTCTGTCCGCCTCCCCTGGGCGCGGACGCGGCGACGTAGCCTGCGCCCACGCCGACCGCGAGCAGCACGACATGGCCCAGGCTGAGCGCGTCCGCGATCACCCACCGGTGGCTGAACGTCTCGATGATGCCGACCAGGCACAGATAGACGGCAGCCCCGCCGAAGACGATGCCGACCTTCGACGCGCTACGCCCGCTTGCTCGCAAGACGCTCCCCCAGGATGCCCTGCGGCCTGAAGATGAGCATGACGAGCAGCATGGTGAACCCGATCACGTCCCGGAGCTGGTACGGCGCCGGGACCCCGAGCCCGTCGAGGAACAGCGCCGGCCCGACCGACTCGACGACACCCAGGAACAGCCCGCCGAGCATCGCGCCCGGCACGTTGCCGATCCCGCCCAGCACGGCCGCGGTGAACGCCTTGATCCCCGGCACGAACCCCATGAAGAAATGCACCTGCTTGAAGGTGAGGGCGTAGAGGATGCCGGCGGCCCCGGCCATGGCGCCGCCGAGGGCGAACGTGAACACGATGATGCGGTCGACGTCGATCCCCATCAACGCCGCGGCGTCCCGGTCCTCCGCGACGGCGCGCATCGCCTTGCCGGTCCGCGTCCGCATGACGATCCAGTACAGCAGCAGCATCATCACAACCGCCGCCACCAGCACGAGCGCCTGCGTGCGGGGGAAGGTGATCCCGCCGAGCGAAATGTTCCCGGACAGCGCGGCGATGTCCGGGTAGGACTGCACGCCGGCCCCGTAGAGACTCCGGAACGAGTACTGGAGAAAGAACGATGCGCCGATCGCGGTGATCAGGGGCACGAGCCTCGGCGCCCGCCGCAGCGGGCGATACGCGATCCGCTCGATCGCCACCGCAATCGCGGTCGAGGTCGCGATCGAGACGGCGAGGATGAGCACGAGGCCGCTCAGCAGATGCCGTGCGAGGAAGCCGGACGTGCCGAGCGGCGCCGCGACGTAGTACGCGGTGTAGGCGCCCGCCATGAACACGTCGCCGTGGGCGAAGTTGATCATGTTGAGCACGCCGTACACCATCGTGTAGCCGAGGGCGATGAGCGCGTAGATCCCGCCCTGCGCGAGCCCGAACCCGACGAAATCCAACCACTGCGACGCGGAGTACCGTCCGGCGAGCAGCGTGGCGATCGAACCCCAGACGACCGTGACGAGGATGGCCGCCCGGAACACCCAGAGGAGCAGGTCGATCAGGGACAGGTGCCGGCCGAACCCGCGGCGCATGGTCCCCCCTTTCCGTCCGCGAAACGGCTCGGGGGGTGAGTCACCGGTACGGTCCGACCGGTGCTCACCCCCCGTGACTCAGGCCCGTGCGAAATCCCGTTCCGCTACTTCATGGGGTAGACTTTCTTCGGATCCGTGCCCGGCACGAAGTTCGCCGGGTCGGCCGCGACCGACTGGTAGACCGCGATGTGCGGGTCCGCACAGTCGCCGTACTGGTTGCACGTGATCGTGCCCGTCAGGCCCTTGTAGCCCTTCGTGGCGAACAGCGCGTCGCGGAGCGCCTTCCGCCCAATGTACAGGGTGCCGCCCTGGTTCTTCGCCACCTTCTTGATCGCGGCGAAGATGATGTTCGCCGCATCATACGAATGCGGGTGGAACGCCGCGGTGGGCTTCTCGCCGTACTTCTTTTGGTACTTCGGCAGGAACACCGAGGAGTAGGCCGGACCCAGCGTCTGCGGGGTCAGGTCGGGGCTGCTCCAATACATCCCCTTCGCCGATGCCCCGGAGGCCTTGAGGAAGTCCGGGGTGAACAGGCCGTCCGCGCCGAACAGCGTCACGCTCGCCAGGCCCGAGACTTCCTTGGCCTGCCGCGTGATCAGCCCGCCCTCGGCCACGAAGATCGGGTAGAAGATCATGTCCGGCTTGCCGGTGGCGATGCGCGTGAGCACCGGCTTCATGTCGGTGTCGCCGACCGAGATGGCTTCCTGCGACGTGATCGTGCCGCCCATCTTCTTGAAGTTGTCCGCGAACGCGTTCGCCAGCCCCTGAGCGTACGGGCTGCCGTCGTGGATCGTCGCCGCGCGGGTCTTCTTCAGCACCTTTCGCGCGAACGTGGCGGCGACTTCGCCCTGCGTCTTGTCGTTGTGGGCGGTCCGCATGAACCCGTTCAAGTCAGGGCTCCGGTTGGGCGCCGTCAGCAGCGGCGCCGTGGCCGACGGGGACACGTCGACAATTCCGGCCTTCCAGAGGATCGGCGCGCCCGGCACGGTCGCGCTCGAGCAGCTGCCGCCGATCGCGGCCACGACGTTCGGATCGGCCGCGATCTTCTGGGCGGCCGTCTGACCGCCCTCGGCGCTGCACCCGTCGTCGTTGGCCTCCAGCTTGATCGGGTGGCCCAGCAGTTTGCCCCCCATGTCGCCAATCGCGAGCTCGACGCCACGCTGGCTCTC
>DASQGM010000374.1:0-2324 GCA_035632615.1 bacterium
CCCACGCGGCGCTCGAGCTGCTTCGTGAGCTCGTGGGCGGATATGGCGAACAGCAGGACGGACAGCCCGGGCCGCCCATCTGGAGTGTCGCCGGGCGCCAGTTCGCGCTCGATTCCGGCCTCGCAGCCGCACCCGATCACCGACGTGGCGAAGCCGGTGGCGGCGGTGGCGGCGTGGTACGCCCACTCGAGGTTGTGGGCCGTCACCACGAGGCGCGTGGCCTTCATGGCGAAGGCTTCCGCGAACGCGTCCTCGATCAAGACGCCGTTGATGTTCATCGCCCTCAACGCCGGCAGGGATGGGTCACGAGCTCCGCCCCGTGCCCGAATGCCTGCATCTCGTCCTCCGCGATGACGAAGTTGCCGAGCCGCATGGTGAGGAACCGCTCGAAGTACGGCCCGAGCCGGCGCTCAATCCCGCGGTCGAAGGCCGGCGCCACCTTGTGGTAGCGCCCCCACGTAACCTTCACGACTTCGCCGCCGCGCGCCACCAGCTCGCCGTTCTTGAACACGTACTCGGGCGTCGCGAACATGCTCTCCCGGTCCGCCTGATCCTGGTAGACGGTGACGTCGGCGGCCGCCCCGGGCCCGAGATGCCCGTGGTCGGCCAGTCCGAGGGTGCGGGCCGGGCCGGCGCGGGTCAGGATCGCGATTTCGTACAGCGAGTACTCCCGGTCGATCGTCCCCAGCGTCGTCATCGCCCGGGCGTCCGGATGGATCTGGGCCAGCCGCTCGTTCCGGAACCCCCGGTCCATGAGCAGCCGGATCAGCTGCGGATAGCTGGTGAACGGTGCGCCGTTCGGGTGGTCCGTCGTGAGGAACACCCTCCACGGGTCGGCTATCAGTAGGAAGAGCTCGAGCCCGATGGCCCACTGGAGCGCGTTGACGAAATTCCGGTCCCGATAGCGGAACGGCACGACGCCGCAACCCGCGTCGCACTCGATGTCCATCACGATCGCCTTGCGCGGCCGGCCGTGCGGCGCATTGCGGTACTGGGCCATGCTGTCCCCGGACGCGGTCACCGTCGGTCCGAACATGAGCTGGCCGACGTCGCAGCTCACGTTCGCGTGCCGGTTGACCGCCTCCGCGACGCGGGCCGCGCCTGACGAGAACGCGCGGTCCCCCTCGGTGCCATAGGCGTGAAACTGGACGTGGGTGAGATGGATCGGCAGCCCTTCGGCGGCGCTGATCGTGGCCAGCGTCGTGTCGACGTTGCCGGGGACGCCCAGGTTGCTGCCGTGCACGTGCAGCGGATGGGGCACCCCCAGCTCGTGCACCGCCCGGGTGAGCACGCGGACGATGTCGCGGGGTGTGACCCCGTAGAACGTGTGGGGCTCGTCCAGGTCCAGCTTGCGCTGGTTGAACTTGAAGGCCGAGATCCCGCCCGGGTTGACGACCTTGATGGCGATGCAGCGCGTCGCGTGGAGCGTCCAGGCCACGTAGTCGTTGATCAGCGCCTGGTCTTCGCCGGTCGCGAGCAGTCGCAGCAGGAAGTCGTCGCTGCCGAGCATGGCGTAGCCGCCCTTGTCCACGATCGGGGTGTCCCCCATCTCGAGATGCGCCTGGCGGGCGTTCACCGGCAGGATCGCGGGCTCGAAGCAGCTCGTGTACCCCATCGCGGCGTAGCGGTACCCCGCCGCGAGCGTGCCGGGGGCGGCATGGCCGCAGGACGCGCGGGTGACGCCCGTGCGCCGGACCGGGTCGGCCCGGTGATCCTCGGGCAGCATCGCACGGGCCAGGTTCATCTTGCCGCCGCCGATGTGCGTGTGCAGGTCGATCCCTCCCGCCATCACCACGCGGCCCGTGAGGTCGTACTCCCGGTCCACGCGCACGTCGCCTCCCGGCTCGGCGACGATCCGCCCGTCCCGCAGGTAGAGGTCGCGCACCTCGCCGTTGACGCCGTTGGCCGGGTCGTAGACCTTGCCGCCTTTCAACTTCAGCAACATGTGCGTGGCCCCGCGGTTCGGGAGGTGTGTCCGTGGGTCGGGATAGCGGCTACAGCACCTGTTCGATGGCGGCGACCGCATCCGCCACGCTGGGCAGCGCGGACGGGCGCAGGCGCCGAAGCGGCAGCGCGACGACCCGGTCGGTCCGGAACAGGTGGCCCGCGTGATCCACCCCGGGCGTCCCCACCGGAATGAAGACGGCCGGTTCTTGCTCGAATATCATGCCGGCCCGGCCGAGCACAACCGCAGGCGCGGCGCTCGCCGGGGGCCCGCGTGCGGGGTCGAACGCGGAGACCCAGACCAGCACGTCGACTTCGCCCCGGGCCAGGAGCCGCGTGCCCGAGAGATGGTAGGGGTCGTACTCCGGGTAGCCCCGGCC
>DASQGM010000375.1:0-3537 GCA_035632615.1 bacterium
GTATCCGGACTCGCCGTGCGCAGGGGCCGCGTCGAGGTGCTCCGCGACATCAACCTCGACGCGTGGCCGGGGGAGAACGTCGCCCTGATCGGCCCGAACGGCGCGGGCAAATCGACCCTGCTCGGCGCGATCGCCGGCGTCTACGCACCGGCCGCCGGATACGTCTCAATCGACGGGCAACCCGTCACCGGGCTTCCGGCGGAAGCCATCGTCCGGCGCGGGTTGTGCCTGGTCCCGGAACGCCGCCAAGTGTGGAGCGGTCTCACCGTCCGGCAGAATCTGGTGCTCGGCGCCTACCACCGCTACTGGCGGCACCGGCGGGCCGTCGTAGCGGACCTCTCCCGTCCGCTGCGGCTGTTTCCCAAGCTGGCGGCGATCACGGATCGGCTCGGCGGCCACCTCAGCGGGGGGGAGCAGCAGATGCTCGCGATCGGCCGGGGGCTGATGTCCCGGCCGCGCATCCTCCTGTTGGACGAACCGTCGCTCGGCCTCGCGCCGCGCGTGATCCGGGAGATCGCACAGGCGCTCCAGGCGTTGTGCCGCTCCGATGACCTCGCCGTCGTGCTCGTCGAACAGAACGTCAAGGTCGCGATGATGATCGCCGACCGCGTCTGCGTCATCGAGCGCGGCCGGATCGTCCTTCGGGGCCGTCCGGACGAGCTGCTCGAGCACCCGGGCGTCCGATCGGCTTACCTCGGCAAAGGGTACGAGGTGGTCGGATGACACCGGACCGCCCGCGGGCGCGCGTGCTGGTGATCGGCGCCGGTGCCGTGGGCGGGATCTACGCGGTCCGCCTCGGACAGGTCGCCGAGGTCGAGCTCCTCGACGGATGGCGAGACCACGTCGAGGCGATCCGCTCCCGCGGGCTGCGGCTCGCCGTCAGCACCGAGCGCGAGGCCGGTGCGCTCGAGGCCCATCCGGCCGCAGCGGCCGATCCCGCGGCCCTGTCGCGCGGACCGTTCACGCACGCCCTGGTCGCGGTCAAGGGACCGGAGACGCGCGCCGCGGTCGCGTCGGTCGCCTCCCGTCTCAGCTCCGTGGTGGTGCTGACGGTGCAGAACGGTCTCGGGAACGCCGAAGCGATCGCGGAGGTGTGTGACGCGCGCATCTGCCAGGGGGTCACGATGAACGCCGGCGCGCTCACCGGCCCCGGCGAGATCGTGCAGAAGGAAATCGGTCCCACCTGGCTCGGTCCGTACCGCGCCGCACGGGCCGACGCCGACCGCTGGGGCGAGTTGTTGCAGAAGGCCGGGATGGAGGTCCGGGTGCTCGACGACCCCCGCGGGGCAATCTGGAGCAAGCTCATCTTCAACGCCGCGGTCAACCCCCTACCGGTGCTCACCGGGCTCCCCCTCTCGCGGGTCTACGCCCACCCGGATACCTACGCCCTCCTCCGGACGCTCGTGGACGAGGGCAAGGCGGTGGCCCGGGCGCGCGGGATCGCGCTGCTGCACGACCCGATGGCCGTGATCGACGCCCATCGTGCGATGGGCGACGCGCACACGCACCACGGGTCGATGGTGCGGGACGTCGAGCGCGGCCGGCCGACCGAGATCGAAACGCTGACGGGCGCCCTGATCGCGCAGGCCGACGATGCGGGGATCGCCGTCCCCGCGCACCGGACGGTCTACCGGCTGATCAAGGCCGTGGAGGCGCGGACGGACGCCGATGCCGAGGCTGGCGCGCGCACGACGGCCGCGACGCGCGGAACAAACGGGAGGCCCAACGATGGCGCGTGAGCTGAGCTGGCTGATCGGGGGCAAGACCGGCGAAGGTGTGGACTCCGCCGGCGAGACGTTCGCCCGGGCGGCGGCGCGGGCGGGTCACGAGGTCCGCACCTTCCGCGTGTTTCCGCCGGTGATCAAAGGCGGCCCGACGTCGTACGAGGTCCGGATCGGCGGCCGACCGCTGCAGGGACGGAGCGACCGGCTCGACTGCGTCGTCGCGCTCGACGACGAGACGGTCGCCCGCCACGCGGGCGATCTCTGGCGGGGCGGCCTGCTCGTGGTCGACGACGGGCGGGTGCGCCGGGAGACGGCCGCGGGAGCGACGTGTGCGGCGCCGCTGAGCCGGCTGGCCTCGGAGGCCGGCGACGGCATCATGCGCAACGTCGTCGCCCTGGGTGTGTCCGCGCGCCTGCTCGGCCTCGATGCGGCGATCGTGCGCGAGACCGTGTCCCGCCGGTTCGCCGGCAAGAGCGAGACCGTGCGGCAGCGGAACGCCGCCGCGTGCGAGGCGGGGTGGCGCTACGCGGACGCGCACCTGGGCGCCCATGCCCTGGCACTCGCCCGCGGGGGCGGCCTGCCGGCGCCGTCCGGTCCACCGCGGTTCTTCCTCTCCGGGAACGACGCGATCGCGCTTGGCGCGCTTGCGGCCGGGTGCCGGTTGTACGCGAGCTACCCGATCACGCCGGCGAGCGATATCTTGGAGTGGATGGCGGAGCACCTGCCCGCGGTCGGCGGCGCCGCGGTCCAGACCGAGGACGAGATCGCCGCCCTGGGCGTCGTGCTCGGCGCCGGGTACGCCGGTGTTCGGGCGATGACGGCGACCAGCGGGCCGGGCATCTCACTGATGACGGAAACGCTGGGACTCGCCGGCATGGCGGAGATCCCCGCCGTCATTGTCGCCGCGCAGCGGCCCGGTCCGAGCGCCGGGATGCCGACGAAGCACGAACAGGCGGACCTGTTGCACCTCGTCTACGCGTCCCACGGAGAGTTTCCGCGGATCGTGCTCACGCCGGGCACGCTCGAGGAGTGCTTCTCCGACACGGCGGAGGCGTTCAACCTCGCCGAGCGGTACCAGTGTCCGGTCATCGTCGCGGTGGATCAGGACCTCGTGCTCACGAAACGCACGACCGGCGGGCTCCCCGTCGAGGGCGTACGGGTCGACCGGGGCGAGCGGCTCAGCGATGACGCCGCGCGCGCCGCCGGCGCGTACCGGCGCTACGCGATCACCGCGAGCGGGATCTCACCGCGCGCGATCCCCGGCCAGGAGGGAACCGTATTTCTGAGCACCGGGGACGCGCACGACGACCGCGGCGTGATCGACGTGGAGGAGCCGGCCGTGCGGCGCACGATGGTCGACAAGCGGCTGCGGAAGACCTGCGATGTGTGGACGCGCGTGGCCGGCACACACGTGGAGGGCGACGGCGGCGTCCTCGTCGTCACCCTGGGGGCACCCTGCGGGCCCGTCCGCGAGGCGCTCGAGCGGTTGGCGGCGGACGGGATACGCGGCCGGCTGCTGCAGATCCGCTGTTTGTGGCCGTTTCCGGCGCACGAGGTCGAGCCGGAGATCGCCCGCGCCCGCCGCGTGGCGGTTGTCGAGCACAACGCGACCGGACAGCTCGCCACGTTGATCCGGGCGTACGCCGGCGGCCACGGCAGGCTCGCCGCGATCCGCAAGTACGACGGCCTGCCGTTTACGCCCGGCGAGATCGAGGCGCGATTGCGCGAGATCGCCGGCGGGGAACCGGACCGGCAACCACCGGCGCCGGGCGCCCGCCTCCACCCCGCGGGAGGTGCGTGATGGCCGTGACGA
>DASQGM010000376.1:0-5542 GCA_035632615.1 bacterium
ACCATGGCGGGCCGGCGTCACTATATTGAGGTGCGCGTGCTCTACGGCAAAGACGCCAGCGTCGAGCTGAACGAATGGGCCGCCAAAGGGTATAAGATCGTGGTTGCCACGGCCGATCGCATCATCATGGAAGCGAAGGTCAAGGAAAAGGATAAGGATAAGGATAAGGACAAGGACGATGAGGACGACGACGACTAGCCAGCCCGCGGCCCGTTCATCCCGAACTAACCTAGCTCTTCACTCATATCCCCTAATACCCCTCAAAGCATTCTGATCTTGAAGGCGACTTGAGCGGACCAGACGCTACGCGACGAGACCGGGGCGGTGCGCGACCGCGGCGGTCATGACGCGTCCACAGCCGGCAGGACACTATGCATGGCCTCAGTGAGCGAATCAAAGATCCTGAGCACCGCCTGCATCCCGGCGATGTCAACAATCCTCCGTAGTGCCGCGGACGATGGGGCAACGACCAGCAGCTTTCTCCGATTGGTCGTGAGCCGGCGACCAAACCGGAGCAAGGTGCCGACGGCATGGCTGTCCAGATAGGTGGCGTCACCGAGCGACACGATCACGGTCCCGGATTCCGCACGCGCCGCCCGGTCGAGCGTTGCCCTGAACGCGTCGGCGCTCTCCAAATCTAGGTCACCGGCGACCGTCACGACGGGAATCCCATTGATCTGCGAGATCTCCAAGGTCACCGGGCGCCCCGGCGGCAGCGGCGTCGCGCTCCGAGGCGGCCCCCCTTCCGCGACCAGTTCGGTAGAGGCCGCCGTGGGGGCAGCCCGTCTTCCGTCGACGGAAGACGGGCTCTGCGGGGTCCGGTCGCGATCGTCGGGGAGCTTCACCGTCAGGCGCACCGTGGTCCCCGCCGGCGTCGTGTCGACGTCGACGACGTCGACCAGCGCCTTCATCACGTGGAGTCCGTGGCCTCCTCCGTCGGACGGCCGGGCGGGCCGCCACGTCCCTTCGTCCGCCACGTCGATGCGGAGCATCGACCTGTCCAGCCGCGCCCGAACACGCACCGACCCGGTCTTCGCGCCGTACGCGTGCTCGATCACGTTGTTGACGGCTTCGCCCACGGCCACGGTGACCGAGGCCAGACGGTCTCGATCCAGGCCAGCGTCCGCCGCGAGCCTGCGGAGCGCCTGACGGATCAGGACGGCGTTCCGCGGCTCGGCGGGCAGCGTGATCTCGAACTGGTCAAGCCGCGTGCCCGCAACCGCCAACGTGATGACGGCGATGTCGTCGCGGATAGGTTCGTGCGTGAGCACCCGCCGCACAATACCCTCCGCGTGGTCCGCGGCCGCGTCGACCAGCTCACGCCGAGCGGCCTCGATCACCGCCGCCTCGCCCACAATGGGATCGTGCCGGGTCTCCACGAGTCCGTCGGTATAGAGGACCAGCAGACTTCCCGGGGGCAGCTCAACCGTCCGCAGCGGAAGCGGCTCGTCCCCCAGGTATCCCAGGGGCAATCCTCCACACCCGAGGCGGGTGGGCTCCAGGTTGTGACCGACAAGGATCGGGGCCGGATGACCCGCTGTGGCATAGGCCAGGACGGACGTGTTCGGATCCAGCACCCCGAAGAGCGCCGTCGCCATCGCGTCGTCGCCGTCGGTGAGCGCGAGCAAGTCGCTGGCGCGCTTGAGCACAATCGAAGGATCGGTATGCTCGAGCGCCGCCGCCCGGATCGACTGGCGCAGCTGTCCCATCGTCACCGCGGCCCGCAGCCCCCGCCCGGCGACGTCGCCAATGGAAAGGGCGAGGTGGCCGTTCGGCAGCCGGAACACGTCGTACCAGTCCCCGCCGATGTCCGATTCCCGAACGCCCCCGGACCGATACGAGGCATGCACCGCGATCCCGGGAAGCTGCGGCAGCACCCCCGGCAGAAACGCTCGTTGCAGTGTTTCGGCGACTCGATGCTCTCGGGCGTACAAACGGGCCCGCTCGATTGCCTGCCCACACTGCCACCCCAGCGTGAGCATGGACTCGAGGTCGTCCGCGGCGGGCCTCTGGCGGTCACGAAAGTGCATGTCCAACACGCCGATCGCCCGCCCGTGCAGCATCATCGGAATCGCCGCGCGGGCACCAGGCCGGAACGCATCCGGAAGCCGTTCGTGCTCCGGGTCGCGGACGGCCGGATCGCCGTCCGGCTCGTGCCACACGACCCGCCGGGCCCGGATCGCGGCTGCGAGCACCGGGTGTTCGTCGAGCGAAAACCGGCGCCGCTGTGTGATGTCCGACGGGTATCCCACCGCCCGGGCGAGCTCCAGCGTGGACCCGTCCGAGCCGATCAGGGACAGGCCCGCCGCGTTACCGCCGAGCGTCTGCAGGGCATGGGTCACGATAACGTCGGCCACCTGCTCCGGCGTCACGGCCTCCGATAGGGCCGCCGTGACCGCCTGCATCCGACCGATCCGATCGGCGGCACGCTGGGCGGCGGCCCGCTGGAGCTGTTCGGAGCGATGGAGTCGCGCGTTGTCGAGGGCCAGTGCCGCCCGCCGCGCGAGTTCCTCGGCGAACACAAGATCGGCACCGGTGTACCGGCGGGCGGACTCTGCCGAAAAAAGGGTGATCGCCCCAAACGCCCGTTCCCGGGCCGTCAGCGGCAGCACCATCGCCGACCGCGACCCTAGGCTGCGCATGATCGAACGAAGCGCTGCGTTGGGCACGGCCTCCTCGAGCAGGGCGTCCGAGACCTCCGGATACAGCTCCGCCCTGCCCGTGCGAACCGCGTTCGTCGATCCGTATCCGGACCGCGGGTCGGGAGGATATCGACGCTGCACCTCGCGCATCAACGCCATGCGCGCCGGATCCCGGTGCATCGTGATGGCCGTGCGCAACGTTCCGTCGTCGCCGGCGAGATCGATGATGCACCAGTCGGCGAGCGCGGCGACCAGCAGCCCGGCGAGGGTTTCCAAATTGGCGTCCACGTCGAGCGAACGCGCGAGCGCGTCGCCGGCCTCGGCCAGCACCTGTTGCTGCCGCTCGACGCGCTTGCGATCCGAGATGTCGCGCGCGATCACCGATGCGCCGGCGATCATCCCGGAGGCGGTTCGAATCGCCGAGATGGTCAGGGACACGTCGAAGCGGGTCCCGTCCTTCTTCACGCGCACGCTTTCGTGGCGCTCGATACGCTCGCCCCGGCGCAGGCGCGACAGGATCCCCGCGATCTCGTCGGCGTGGTCCGGCGGCGCGAGCATCGCGACGGAGCGTCCGATCACCTCCGCGGGCGCGTACCCGTACAGCCGCTCCGCGCCAGCGTTCCACGTACGGATGGTCCCGTCAAGCGCCTCGCTGAAGATCGCGTCGTCCGAGGACTCGACGATCGACGCCAGCTTGCGGGCCGCGATGTCGGCATCGCGGAGCCGCACGGACGCCTCAACGGTGAACGCGGCCAATACGGCAAACAACCCGAGCACGGGCAGCGCCGCCGGGAACAGCGAGAACGAGGACACGGGCGACACGATGAAGTACCGCGCCGCAATCAGGCTGATGATCCCCGCAACGCCCCCCGGAATCCGCCCGCCGAGATACGCCGCGGCACCGATCACCGGCAGGGCGTAAAGGAACAGGAATGCATCGGCGGGCAACTCGGCGTGAAGCGCCCAGACGAGGACGCCCACGCACAACGCCGCCAGCAGGACCCTCATCGGGGTCGCGTTGCGGAACCGTGCGCCGTGGGGGCGGTCGGAATTGCGCGCGGCGGCCATCAGAGACGGCCGAGGCTCGGGCGCCTGCTACGTTCGCGGGCGACTCGTCGGCTTCTTCGACACGAGGCGTCGATCGACACTCGCCTCCTCACCGCTCCAGGGCAACGTGTATTTTCCCCGGCTCGGGTGAGACTCAAACCTGCGGCTGATCAACTCCGACGCTCCCCCTCGGACCGGCCGCGCGACCCGGACGTCAGCTCCGCGATCGCGAGCGCCGTCCGGGAAAAAACCGGGACGAGGCGCACGAAGTCGATCGCATCCATGACGCGCCGGACGACCGGCGCGGGCTCCGCCACGACCAGTCTGCGTCCCAATCGCTCCGCCATGGCGTGGCAGAGGCGCAGCGAATTCAAGCCGGTGCTGTCGAGATACCGCAGACCCGCGAGCGCCACGATCACGTGGTGCCCCCGGCCGATGGCGTCGTGGAGCACGGTCTCCACGGCGGCGGTGTTGCCGAGATCCACCTCCCCGACGAGCTGGACGAGCAAGATTTCGGGAGCGCACTCTTGCGTCCGGATCTCCAGATTGGGGGTCTCCATCGTCGCCACCCCCGTCGCGGCGTCACCCTTCCAGCGCGCGCACGTAGCGGTCCGCGGACCGCTGAACGGCGGCCCTGGCGCCGGTCGCGATGACGCGCCCCGCGAATGCGCCGTAGATCCGATCGAAACGAAACGGTGAGATCGCCCGCGCGATGCGGCGCACCGTCGCGGCATCGAGCGGGATGAGGTTCGGGTAGCTGTACATGAAGCTGACGTACCGGCGATCCGGCACCACCTGCAGGGTATCTCCCGTCAGCAGCACGCCGTGCCCGCCTGCGCCTCCCGGCCAGTGGAGCACGGCGGCGCCCGGGAAGTGCCCGCCGCAGCGAAGGAGCGTCAACTCACCCGGCAAAACGTGGGTGTCCCCGTCCCAGAACACGATCGACGGGTCGGTGCGCATGACCCAGGCCCGGTCGTCGACATGCAGGTACACGGGGACGCCGCCGAATGCCTGGCTCCAGTCGACCATCGACGAGTAGTAGTGCGGATGCGAGATCGCGATCCCCGCGACGCCGCCAAGACGTCGCACCGCGTCCGCAGTCTCGTCGTCGATCAGGCTCACGCAGTCCCAGAGGATGTTGCCGGCGGGCGTCTGCACGAGGAGAGCGCGCTGGCCGATCGCGAAGCTCGGCTCGGTCCGGATCCCGATCAGGCCCGGTTCCTCGTCGCTGATGACGTTCCGATGATCGCGACGCAGGTCCTCCGAGGTGACCCACGTCTGCCCGCGCCAGTTCACGTACTGGCGCTCTTCGTCGCAGATCGGACAACGAGCGGGCTGACGGCTCGACGGAGCAAACTGCGTCCCGCACGTCGTGCAGATGTAGTGGGACACCGGTCACCTCCCCCGACACCCCGGAGACTTTCGCACGGTTCATCCCCGGGCCCTGCGTCCATGGAGATGCGGCGGAGCAATCGCGTGCGGCTGAAGTGTCGCGGCCCAAAGATGGCGTAACGCAGGCGAAAAACCAGAACGTGCGGTTTGGAGGCGGTCGGGGCCTTGCGATGTGCGGCGGGGAACTTCGTGATTACAACGTGCATTATCTCAAATTATCCCGGCCTTGTCAAGATCGCCGCAAACCATTGTGGTACTTGAGTCCCAAGCAGGTAAAGATTGAGCCATGGCATGTCAAAAGCAAACGCGCTATGGCACTTATCGAGAAACTAGATTCAATCTATCCTCGTGCGGCCAGGGGTGCATCCCTCTGCCTCGGGTGACATCACATCTTCATAGGTCCTTGAGCACTTCTTCACGGGCGTCTTCTATCATGAACTCTGGCTGAAGATTCAGCCACG
>DASQGM010000377.1:0-4022 GCA_035632615.1 bacterium
GAATCATGCGGACGTAGCGCTCGCGATCGCCCCAGATCGTCTGCATGATTCCCGGCCAGGGGTTGCGGATGCAGATGTTCCCGGCCTTGATCGAGCCGGCCGGGATCTCGTTCCCGACCTCGTCGTAGATCACGGGGAAGATCCCCGGCACCCCGGGCCCGGCGCTGCCGGGTTTCATGGGATCCAGGGCGGGCTTCGTGCTGCAGAGGAACCCCCCGTTTTCTGTCTGCCACCACGTGTCGGTGATGACCGCCTCGCCTCTGCCCACGACCTCGTGGTACCAGATCCAGGCCTCGGGCTCGATCGGTTCCCCAACGGTCGTCATGCACTTGAAACGGTACCGGTACTTCTTGGGCTCGTCCGGACCGATCTTCCGCAGCATGCGGATCGTCGTCGGCGAGGTGTGGAAAATGTTGACGTTCAGTCGCTCGGCGATCCGCCACGGACGGCCCGCATCGGGGTAGGTGGGGACGCCTTCGTAGAGGACGCTGGTGGCGGCAAGGGCCAGCGGGCCGTACACGATGTAGGAGTGACCGGTGATCCACCCGATATCGGCGAAGCACCAGTACACGTCCGTCGGGTGGATGTCCTGAATGTACTTCGACGTCCCGGCGACATACGCCAGATAGCCGCCGGTGCCGTGCTGGCACCCCTTCGGTCGGCCCGTCGTCCCGCTCGTATACATCAGGAAGAGCGGCGCGAGCGCGTCCATCGAGACGGGCTCGACCGTCTTGCCCGCATATTGCTTGAGCAGGTCGTTCATGACGTAGTCCCGGCCCTCGGCCAGGGGCGACTCCGACGCGGACCGGTCGCGGAGCCGTCGCCAGATGAGGACCTTGTCGATCTTTTGACCTTCCCGTTCGGCGATCTGAACCGCGATGTCCGCGTTCGCCTTGTGATCCAGGAGCTTGCCGTTCCGATAGTACCCGTCCATCGTGATCAGCACGCGGCTGCCGGAGTCCGCCGCGCGGATGCCGCACGCCTCACCGCTGAAGCCGCCGAAGACGACCGAGTGCACGATTCCCAGGCGCGCGCACGCCAGCATCGTGATGGGAAGCTCCGGGGTCATCGGCAGGTGTAGCGTGACGCGATCGCCCGTCTTGAGCCCCGCGAAATCGCGCAGGAGGGCGGCGACCTCGTTCACGCGGACGTACAGCTCTTGGTATGTGATGACCTCATGGGGGCCGTCCTCGGGTTCCGGCACAAAGATGAACGCCGCCTTGTTCTTGTACTGCCCGAGGTGACGATCCACGCAGTTGTAGCACGCGTTCAGCCTGCCGCCCACAAACCACTTCCAGAACGGTGCGTCGGTGGTGTCCAGCGTCGTGTGCCAGTACTGGTCCCACGACAGCAGGTCCGCGTATTCCCTGAAGCATTCGGGGAATCGCTCGACGCTGAACCGCTCGTTGACCGCGGGATCGGCCAGATTCGCCTGCGCGATGAACCGGGCGGGAGGATTGTAGTACTGCTCCTCCCGCCAGTGGACCGCAATTTCCGCTTCGCTCACCTCGGGTGCGATCTGCCGTTCCGGGGTCTTCGCCATGGACATCCTCCCTGCAGAACCCGTCGAGATGCCGCTCGCGGAGTCGCCACCGCGTGTTCGTGGCACCCCCGCCGGGTTTGGGCTCGGGAACCCATGCAGCCCGTTTTCGCCGCCGCAGATCCAAGCGGCGCGGTGCATGCGCACGCTGCCTGTTTGCTTCTTTTCAGGCTCCGGACATCCCTCCCCGGCGCCGTCTCGCCCCCACCGACACGACCCCGTTTCCGTCGAGGTCCGTGAACTCTGCACCCGCCGCCGAGCACGGCGCGGGGGCACGATGTTCGGCTACACGGTGAACAGTCGCCGCTCCGGCAGCGTCAGCTGTTCGGCGCCGTCCGCCGTGACCGCGAACTGATCTTCGATGCCGACGACACCCTCGCCCGGGAAGACGAGCTTCGGCTCAACGCAGAAGACCACCCCGGGCTCGAGCGGGGCGGTGAAGCCGTCCGCGAGGACCGGCCACTCGTCCAGTTCCAGGCCGACGCCGTGCCCGACGTACCGCACGCGGAACCGGCCGGCACCCATGAACGCGTCGGCGTACCCTCGGGCGCCCGCGCGCTCGACGGCGAGGCGGAACAGGCTTTGCGGGGTCACGCCCGGCCGGATCGCGGCCCCGACGTCCCTGAGGATCTCGACGGCGGCGTCGTGGGCGTCGAGGAGCTTCTGGGGCAGCGTCCCGATCGCGAGCGTCCGCGTCTGGTCGCAGAGGTATCCGTCGAGGGCGCCGACGTAATCCACGATCACCGGTTCTCCCGCGACGATGCGGTGATGCCCCGCGCCGTAGGGCACGGCGGCGCTCGGACCGATACCGCCGAGGGGCAGGTCGGGAAAGCTCGGGACCGCCGCGGCCTCGCCCGAAAACACATGGCCGTAGTAGGCTTCCTGGTTCCAGCCACGGGTTCGGACGATGCCCTGATGGCCGAGACGCCTGGCGGCGGCCTCGATCCCGGCCGCGAACGCCAGGTCCGTCATCCCCTCGCGCAGCGTCCGCACCGCCTCCTTGAGCATCTCGTTGGCCAGGGACGCCGCGGCACGGATCCGATCGAGCTCGTACGGAGACTTCACGACGCGCACGAGACGGATCGACGACGAGGCGTCCACAATCGTGACGCCTTCCAACGCCGCCGCGAAGCGATCGCGGACCGCCACCGGCAGTACGTCCAGTTCCATGCCGACGCGTTCGACCGCTCCCCCGGCGGCGTCGCGCACCAGGGCCGTCAGATCTCGCAGGCTGGCGAGCGGCACGATCCGTTCGAGCGCGCTCTCGTGCGTGGCACGCTCGAAGACCCGCCGGACCCCGTAGACCGGGCGGCCGGCGGCCGGCACGACGAGCACGCCGCTTTGCATGCTGCCGGTGAAGTAGAAGAGATCCACGTTCTGGGTGATCAGCGCGGCGTGGAGGTCGAGACGCCGGAGATGCCGCTGCAGCGCGGCGGCGCGGCGTGCGAGCTCGTCGGCGGGGGTCGAGGGCACGACTAGCCGACCGCCCGGCGGTGGGCGTTCAGCAACCGGTAGGCCACGAGCCCGCCGTACGGCGCCCACGCCCGGGTTGCGTACCGCACCTGCCGCTCGGAGAGGAGCCGCCGCCCGAGCGACCACGCGACCGCCTTGCGCACCGCGAGATCCCCGGCGGGGACGATCTCGAACCGGCGCAGTCCCCGGAGGAGCACCCATTCGCTCGTCCAGCGCCCGATCCCGGGCAGCGCGCTCATCGCGGCGATCGCGTCCTCGGACGGCATCGCCGCGAGGCGTGCCTCGGTCAGGCGGCCGTCGCGCAGGCTTCGGGCGATGGCCAGGATCGCGCGCGCCTTGCCCGTGCTGATCCCGAGCGCTCGGATCCGCGGTACTCGGACGCCCGCGAGCCGCCCCGGCGTCGGGTACGCCCAGTACCCGGCGCCGCGGTAGTCGTAGCGCATGCCAAACGCGTAGATGAGCGCGGCGCGGTGACGGTTCGCGACCGCGGCGTGAAGCTGCTGGCCGAGCACCGCGTGCACGAGCGCCTCGAACAGCGACGAGTGCCCCGGAAGCAGGCGGCCCGCGTGCGCGCGGACGAGCCGTCGCGCGGCGGCCGGCAGGCGGCCGGCCAGTGCCGCGCCGGGGTCATCGAGCCCGAGGACCCGTGTGACGGTCCGTTTCACGAGGTCCCGGGGCGCGTCGCCCGCGAGACGCCGGATCGTGAGCGCACGCCGGCAGGTCACCTCGACCAGAAAGACGCGCCCCTCCACCGCGAACAGGCGGCGCCACCGCCGGCCGTCGCACCAGTGCAGCGGATCGTGCGGGCCCCGGCGGAGCGCCTCGATCGTCCCGAGGAAATCGAATGCGGGTGGGGCCGAAACGCGGATCGCCTGCCTCATGCGGCCTCCTGCGCAGCGGGTGTTTCTCGCCGTGCACCAGTATAACGCACGAGCTTCCGAGGAGCCCGGTCCTGGCCTATACTTCGGGTAGCACTTCTCCACGTCGTGACAGGGGGGCCGTGTCATGA
>DASQGM010000378.1:0-10323 GCA_035632615.1 bacterium
ACGCGCAGCCGTTTCTCGAGGCCACGCCGTGGGGCACGCTTGCGCTCGCGCACAACGGAAACTTGGTGAACGCGCCGTTGCTCCGCGCGGAGCTCGAGGAGCGCGGCTGCCGCTTTGCCGCGACGTCCGACACCGAGGTGATCACGAAGCTCATCGCCACGGCGCCCGCGGCGACGCTCGCGGAGGCGGTCGCCTACTGCATGGGCCGCATCCACGGCGCGTATACCGTCGTGGCGATGGCGGGGGAGACGCTCCTCGCGTTTCGCGACCCCAACGGCATCCGCCCCCTCGAGATGGGGCGGCTCGGTCACGACGTGGTCTTCGCGTCCGAGACCTGCGCGTTCGATCACATCGGCGCCGAGGCCGTGCGCGAGGTCGGCCCCGGCGAACTGCTCATCGCCGACGCGAGCGGACTGCGAGCGCTTCAGGTCCTGCCGGTCACGCGGCGCGCCTCGTGTGTGTTCGAGTACATCTACTTCGCGCGCCCGGACACGGTGCTGGAGGCGCGCAGCGTGCATCACGCCCGTCGCCGGATGGGCCGGGTGCTCGCGCGCGAACGCCCGGCCGAGGCCGATATCGTGATCGCCGTACCCGACTCCGGCACGTCGGCGGCGATGGGCTACGCCGAAGCCGCCGGGATTCCGCACGAGGTCGGACTGATCAAGAACCGCTACATCGGGCGGACGTTCATCCAGCCGGATCCGTCGATGCGGGACTTCGGCGTGCGCGTCAAGCTGAACCCCGTCGCCGACGTGATCGACGGCCGCCGGGTCGTGCTCGTCGACGACTCGATCGTGCGCGGGACCACGAGCCGGCAGATCGTGCGGATGCTCCGTCGCGCCGGCGCGCGCGAGGTCCACGTCCGCATCTCCTCACCGCCGGTCCGCAACGCGTGCTTCTACGGGATCGACACGAGCAACCGGGGTGAGCTCGTCGCTGCGCGCCTGTCGATCGACGAGATCCGCGCGGAGATCGAGGCGGACAGCCTTGGCTACCTCAGCGTGGACGGGCTCGTCGAGGCGCTCGGGCTGCCGCGCCGCAATCTCTGTCTCGCGTGCCTCACGGGCGTCTACCCCACGGAGACGCCGACCGAGGCGACGGCCGGACGGTTCGCGCTCGAGACGCCGAGGGTGTAGGGCGACGCCGATGGCGGGGGCGCGCGACCCACTGACGTACCGGGACGCCGGCGTCGACATCGATGCCAAGGAGACGATCCTAGCGGGCGTCGGCGGCCTCGTGCGCGCGACGTTTCGGGACGGCGTGCTGAACACCGGCGGGGAGTTCGGCGGGCTCTTCCGGCTGGCGGGGTATCGCGATCCGGTGCTGGTCACCTCCATCGACGGCGTCGGGACCAAGACCAGAATCGCCGCGCTGTTCGACCGGTGGGACGTGATCGGTGCGGACATCGTGGCCCACGGCGCGAACGACGTGCTGTGTCACGGGGCGACGCCGCTGTTCATGGTGGACTACATCGCCGCGGAGACACTCGCGCCGGGCGTCGTGGCGCCGCTGATCGAGGGGATGACCGCGGCCTGCCGGCGGTACGGCATCGCGCTGCTCGGCGGCGAGACGGCGGAGATGCCCGGGATCTACAAGAGCCTGCAGGTCGACGTCGCGGGGTGCACCGTCGGCGTCGTGGAGCGGGACCGCCTGATCACCGGCCGGGCGATCCGGCCGGGCGACGCGATCGTCGGGCTGGCGAGCGACGGGCTGCACACCAACGGGTACTCGCTTGCGCGCACGGTGCTGCTGCCGGGCGGCGGCCTCGGCGAGATGGCGCGGCGCGCGCTCGAGCGCACGCCGCGCGGGTTCACGGAGCCGCTCGCGGACGCGCTGCTCCGGCCCCACCGCTGCTACGTGCGCTCCGTGCTCGACCTTCGGGAGTCGATCGAGATCCGCGCGATTGCGCACGTCACGGGCGGCGGTATTCCGGGGAATCTGGTGCGGGTACTGCCCGAGGGCTGCCGTGCGACCGTGGACCGCGGCCGGTGGCCTCTGCCGCCCCTGTTCGCGCTGATCCAGCGGCGCGGCCGGGTCGCCGACGGCGAGATGTGGCGGACGTTCAACATGGGGCTCGGGTTGCTGCTTGTGGTGCCGCGCGCGCAGGCCGGGGATGCCGTCGCGCGCCTCGAACGAGCCGGCGAGCGGGCGTGGATCGTCGGGGAGATCGTGGGAGGGTCGCGCGGGGTGGAGCTTGTCTAGTCCGTTGCGCCTCGGCGTGCTCGTGTCCGGCACCGGGACCACCCTGCAGGGGTTGATCGACGCGTGTGCGCGCGACGAGGTGCCGGCGCAGATCGTGCTCGTCGCGAGCGACGTCCCCGATGCCTTCGCCGTCGACCGCGCGCGACGAGCCGGCATCCCGACGGCCGTGCTCGACCGCCGGACCTACGCGTCTGCCGCCGCGTTCGAGTCCGCGTTGCGCGATGCGCTCCGGGCCGCCCGAGCGGAACTGGTCTGCCTTGCGGGGTTTCTGCGCATTCTTTCGCCGGCGTTCGTCGACGCGTTCGCGGGCCGCATCATGAACATCCACCCGTCGCTGCTGCCGGCGTTCGGCGGCAAGGGCATGTACGGCGACCGCGTGCACGAGGCCGTGCTGCGATCGGGCGCCCGCGTCACCGGGTGCACCGTGCACTTCGTCACGGCCGTGCCCGACGGAGGGCCGATCGTTGCCCAGGCCGCGGTTCCGGTCGAGGACGACGACACCGTGGCGGATCTCTCCGCCCGGGTCCGCCGCGAAGAGGTGCGGCTGTACGCGCGCGCGGTCAGGCTGTTTGCGGAGGGCCGGCTCCGCATCGAGGGAAGCCGCGTGCGGATTCTCCCGCCGGCCTCCGCCGGCGCCCCGGCGCCCGGTCCGGCTGCCGGCGTGCCTCGGTCCCGGTCGCGTTGACGGACGATTCCCGGCCGCCGGTGCGCGCGGCCGTTTGGCGCGAGGATCCCAGATGAAGGTGCAACGCGCGTTGATCAGCGTGGCCGACAAGACCGGCGTGGTCGAGCTCGCGTCGGCGCTTGCGCGCCTCGGCGTCGAGATCGTCTCGACGGGCGGGACCGCGGCGGCGCTGCGCGAGGCCGGCGTGGCGGTGACGCCGCTCAGCGAGGTGACCGGGTTTCCGGAGATCCTCGGCGGCCGGGTCAAGACGCTTCACCCCGCGGTGCACGGAGGGCTGCTGGCGATCCGCGGAGACCCGGCGCACGATGCGGAGCTCGTCCGGCACGGCATCCGCCCGATCGACCTCGTTGCGGTGACGCTCTATCCGTTCGAGGCGGCGCTCGCGCGCGGCGCGGACGCGGCGGAGCTGATCGAGGAGATCGACATCGGCGGCGTGACGCTGCTTCGTGCGGCCGCCAAGAACTTCGACGGTGTCGTGGTGCTGAGCGACCCGGCGCAGTACGCGCCGGTGATCGACGAGCTGCGCGCGACCGGGACGGTCGACGCCGCCATGCGCCGGCGGCTCGCTCGGGACGCGTTCGCCCGGACGTGCGGGTACGATGCAGCGATTGCGCGGTATCTGGGCGGAGAGCGGTTTCCGGACCGCCTGGTCCTCGCATTCGACAAGATCCAGGAACTGCGGTACGGCGAGAACCCGCACCAGCGCGGCGCGTTCTATCGTGAGCCCGGGGACCCCACGCCGTCGGTGGCGAGCGCGCACCAGCTCGGCGGCAAGGAGCTCTCCTACAACAACATCTTTGACCTTGACGCCGCGCTCGAGTTGGTGCGCGAGTTCGCCGACGCGGCCGCGGTCGTCGTGAAACACGGGATTCCGTGCGGGGTGGGCACCGGTGACGCGCTTCGCGCGGCGTATCTCAACGCCCGGGAGGGCGATCCGGTCTCCGCGTTCGGGGGCGTCGTCGCGCTGAACCGGACGGTCGACGGTCCGACCGCGGACGCCCTCGTCGAGACGTTTCTCGAGGCGGTGATCGCGCCGGCGTTCGACGAGGCGGCGCGTGGCGTGCTGTCCCGCAAGAAGAACCTGCGGGTGATGGAGGTCGGCCCGCTCGGCGACCCAGGCGCGGTCCCCGGGTTTGAGCTCCGCCGCGTGCGCGGCGGTCTCCTGGTCCAAGACCGCGACGTGCTCGATCTCGACGAGGCGCGTCTGACCGTCGTGACCTCGCGCGCGCCCACCGCGCGGGAATGGGCGGACCTCAAGTTTGCGTGGACGGTGTGCCGGTACGTGCGGTCCAACGCAATCGTGCTCGCACGCGACCGGCAGGTCGTCGGCGTGGGCGCGGGGCAGATGAACCGGGTGGAGCCGGTGCGCCTCGCGGTTCGGCAGGCCGGCGAGCGGGCGGCCGGAGCCGTCATGGCATCCGAGGCGTTCTTCCCGTTCCCTGACGCGGTCGAGGTGGCGATCGCGGCGGGCGTGACCGCGGTGATCCACCCCGGCGGAGCGATGCGGGACGCCGAGGTCGCCGCGGCGGCCGAGGCCGCGGGCATCGCGATGGTCACGACCGGAATCCGCCACTTCCGCCACTGACCCAGATCGTCGTGGGCGCGCGGCGGTGACCATTCGCCCACGGGCGCTGATCGTCGCGGCCGGCGTGGGGCGCCGGCTCGGCCGGCATACAGAGCGACGTCCGAAGCCGCTCGTGTACGTGGCCGGGCGCCCAATCCTCGCGCACCTGCTCGACGCGCTGCCCCCGCTCGGCGTGACGGACGTCGTCATCGTCGCCGGATACCTCCGCGGTCAGATCGAGGAGTTTCTGGCGGGGCGTGCCAGTGTGCCCACGCGGCTGGTCGTGCAGGCGGAGCCGCTCGGCAACGGGCATGCCGTGTACGCGGCGCGCGACTATCTTGAGGGCCCGATGCTGATCCAGTTCGGGGACACGATCCCGCGCGCCGACCTCGGCGCGCTGCTCGCGCGGGCCGCTGCGGCGATCGGCGTCGCGGAGGTGGACGATCCACGCGGCTACGGGATCGTCGAGGTGGACGACCGGGGGCGCGCGCGGCGACTGTGCGAGAAGCCGGCGGAACCGAGGGGCAGGTGCGCGGTCGCGGGGACGTTCTACTTCCCGGACGCAGAACCGTTGAGGGAGGCGCTGGACGAGATGGTCCGAACGGACGCGCGCCGCGACGGCGAGTTCTGGCTGGTGGACGCCGTGCAGCGGGTGATCGACCGCGGGATTGCGGTGGAGACGTTTCCGGTGGACCGGTTCTACGACTGCGGCACGGTCGACAAGGTGCTGCTCGCCAACCGGGAGCTGCTCACGGCGAGCCCCGGGCTCGGTGCGCCCGGCATCCGCGGCGCAGACGTGGACGGGGCAAGCGTGATCGTGCCGCCGGTGGCGATCGCGCCCGGTGCCATGATCAGGGAGGCCCGCGTGGGTCCGTTCGTCACGGTCGCACCGGGCGCCCGGATCGTCCGTTCCCGGCTCCGCGACGCGATCGTGCATCCCGGCGCGGTCCTCGCGGACGCCGACGTCGCCCACGAGATCGTGGACGAGCCGGTCGTCGCGCGCGGCGGCAGATGATCGCGGACGCGGGCGCGCCAGGAGCGCGGGGTCGGCGCGCCGAGTTCCTGGACCGCGACGGCGTCCTCATCGCCGACACGCACCACCTGCGCAGCGCGGATCAGCTGTGTGTCCTCCCGGGCGTGCCGGAGGCGCTCGTCCGCCTGCGCGCCGCCGGCTGGGCGCTGATCGTGGCGACGAACCAGTCCGTCGTCGCCCGCGGGTGGGTGAGCGAGGAGGAACTGCGGCAAGTTCACCGCGTGCTGATGGCCATACTCCGGGAGCGCGGCGCTTCCCTGGACGCGATCTACTACTGTCCGCACCACCCGGAGGGCGCGGTGCCGGAGTACCGCGTGGTCTGCGAGTGCCGGAAACCGAATCCGGGGATGGTCCTGCGCGCGGCGGCAGAGTTGGGGCTCGATCTGTCCGCGTCCGTCATGGTGGGCGACGCAGCGAGCGACATCGAGGCCGGCCGTCGCGCGGGATGTCGCACCGTGCTCGTGCGGACCGGCCCGGCGGAGACCGTCGCCGGGGGCGCGGCCGCGCCCGACTACGTCGCCACGGATCTCGACGCCGCGGCCGCCTGGATTCTGGCGTTGCCGCCGCATTCAGGATCGCCGGAGGGCGAGCGCGATGGATGAGCCTACGCGCCACACGGATGAGGCCGCAGGTTCAAGACCTGCACCAACCCGCATCCAACCGCACGTCATGCGGTTCGTCCCTTGCGCGGAGGCAGGCCCTAGGTCACGCGCCGCGTGCTGGGCTTCGCGGATGCCCGGCGACGGGACGTCGCGTCGGGTGCACGAACTGACATGGGGGCTCAAGCCCCTGAGTCTTGTCGGGTCGAATGGTCGCGAGTGCCGCTTTGTTCTTCTCAACGTCCGCCCGGATGGCCTCCAGGTCCTGATCCGTCAGCGCCAGCCCCTGTGCCGCCGCTTCAGCCCGCAGCCAGTCGAGACTCACTAGGTTCATACGGTTCCTCCTGAAGGGATGGACGTTGTTTATGCCAGCGCGTGGATTGTTCGTACGCATGCGCGATCCGAAAGAGGGTCGGTTCATCGAACCACTTGCCGGTGAGCTGCATGCCGATAGGGAGGCCGGCGGCGGAGAACCCGCACGGCAGGGACAGCGCCGGATGACCTGACACGTTGAAATGACGAGTATTCCAGGTGGTGTTCGGTGGGCCTGATTCCTGCACCGCGATGGCGAACGCCGGGAAGGGGACCGTCGGGGTCACCAGCGCGTCCACTCTCTGGAATACGTCGTCCAGTTCCTGGATCCACAGGGTTCTCAGCTGCATGGCTTGCTGATACTCGGCTGCCGTGTAAAACGCACCTGCGCAGAATCGGCGCCGCGAGCGCGTCCCGTACTCCGCGGCGCGCGCGCGTAGCCATTCCGCGTGCTGGCTGAACGACTCGACGTAGGAGAGGATGAGACCGACCGGCATCATGTCCCCCGCATGCGGCACAGCCACGGGCTCCAGCCGCGCGCCTAGGTGCTCGAAGCGCTGGAGCGCCGAGCGAAGCGCGACGTCCACCTCGGGATCGAGGTTCTCATAGAAATGGTGCTCAGGAACGCCAAGCACCGTTCCGGCGAGCCCCCGGTCGAACCCGGCTGCGAAGTCCGGGATCGGAACCTGTGACGAGGACGGATCCAGAGGGTCGTAGCCGGCCATCTGCCGGAGCAGGAGCGCACAGTCCGCGACGGTCCGTGCCATCGGGCCCACGTGATCCATCGTGTAGCTGAGCGCGATCAACCCGTGGCGGCTGACGCGTCCGAACGTCGGTTTGACGCCGACGACCCCACAAAAGCTCGAGGGGATGCGAATCGAGCCGCCGGTGTCGGAACCGGTTGCCGCCACGGCCAGGCCCGCCGCCAGCGCGTTGGCCGATCCCCCGCTTGAGGCCCCCGTGAAGCTCGTCAGGTCCCAGGGATTGCGCGTTGTGCCGAAGATCTCCATGCCGCCGGTTGCGAACTCGGTCGTATTGGTCTTCCCGAGTAGGATCATCCCTGCCCGTTGCAGGCGAGCGACGTGCGTGGCGTCAGCGTCCGGCACATAATCCAGCAAGATCTTCGAATGCGCGGTCGTCCGGATACCCGCGGTCCAGCTGATGTCCTTATGCGATACGGGGATCCCGTGCAGGGGTCCTCGGTAGTCGCCCGCTGCGATGTCGCGCTCGGCCCGTCGAGCGTCGGCCAGCGCGGACTCCGCACACACCGTGATGTAGCTCCGCAGCGTCGAGTTCCATCGGTCTATGGCGTCGAGCAACGCCGCGACGACATCGACAGGGGAGATTTGGCGGTCCCCGATCAGTCGCGACAGCTCCACCACGGATCGGAACGCGAGGTCGGACGACACGAGGTCCCTCCTCAGATCCTTCCGCTACCGGCCGCCCTCTCGGGAGAGATGGCCGCGGGGGGGTGGAACGCGGTAAGAACCGTCTGCCCGTTCGTCATCAGCAGGCCTCTCCTGCGTGTTCCAAGTGGCGCCGACGCGGTTTGGTATGCGGTAGGACATTGCCAGGGCCGCCCCCCGGCGGTGACGGGATCTCACCCTAGCCCAGTCGCGGGCATTGCCCCGCATCTCCTGTGTATGAGGTCGAACTCCCGCCTTGCGGGCGGTCAGCTCGACCACCCTTCGGGCTGTTTGCGCTCCACGATTCGAGCGGGTCGGAGCGTTTCCCTCGTGGCCCCGGCGTCGATGTGGCGGCCCGCAGATTTCTTTGGCCCCGAAGAAGGTCGGAGCGCATCACGCGTCAATGCGCAATGCCGTGGTTCGGATGTGCCACAGCCGCGCGCGCACGCGGCAGTTCATGCCGCTTGTCCGGCGCATTCGCACGTGTTGCGGTTGGAGCGGACACGTGTTTTCGCGCGGCGGGGCGGTGGACGCCATATTCTTCATGCAGAAAACTTTCCGCAAGCAGGCGTTGTGAGCTATATCTCGAAGTAAATGATCTCAAAAGTGACGAAATTCGTCATTAAGGTCAGCTTTGGAGGATGACTTGGCCCGGCGAGGGCGCACCCTCGACGACATCGATCGGCAAATCGTCGGGCTCCTGCAGAGTCATGCGCGGGCGTCGAACCTTTCGGTTGCCAAGATCCTCGGCGTGTCCGAGGCGACGGTCAGGAAGCGCGTTTCCCGTCTCCTTGACGCTCGCCATATCGATTTCGTCCTCGCGGTCGATCCCGCACTGTTCGGGTACCAGCGCGTGGCGTTCATCGGCGTCCAAGTCGATATCGATAAGGCGGTGGGTGCCGCGGAAGCGCTATGCCGGCTCGACTCCGTGAACTTCCTTGCCTACACCAGCGGCACCTACGATTTTCTGCTGATCGGTCAGTTTCACTCCGATGAAGAACTCGTGGACTTCCTCACGCAGCAGGTGGCGAAGATCCCCGGCGTCAGGCGCACGGAGACCACGTTCATCCTCAGAGTGACGAAACGGTCCGCGTTGTGGGGGCTTCCCGGCCCCGCGACGCGCGAAACCAAGGACGCGGGCGGACCTTCCGGTGCCTACCGGCGTGCGAGGGCGTCGACGTGACCGAGCGATTCCGCGTGTTCATCACCGAACCCCGGACGCATCCTGCGGTTGCACGTCTGCAAGAGATCGCCGACGTCCAGCAGGGGCCTCCGGCCCGGCGGATGGACGAACATGAGTTATCGGATGCGCTTCAGGATGTGCACGCGGTCCTCATCACATCGCGGGACCGCGTCACGGGTGCGATGATCGAACAGGCAATGCGGCTGCGCGTGATCGGGAAGTTCGGGGCGCGTCCGGAGAACGTCGACTGGGACGCGGCACGACGCCGCGGTGTCCGGATCCTTTGGGCGCCCGAAGCAAACTCCGACAGCGTGGCGGAATACACGGTGCTCCTCGTGCTCGCCCACCTCCGTCACGTCGTCCAAGCCGTGCACCATCTCCGCGGGGGCGGCTGGCGCGACACCTTCCAGCCCGGTCGGGAACTGCGCGGCCAGACCGTCGGCCTGGTCGGGCTGGGCAACGTTGGGGCACGCGTGGCGCGGTGTTTGGGCGGATTCGGGGTCACACTCCTCGGATCCGATCCAGCCGTCTCGCGCGAGCGTGCTGCCGAGATGGGCGTGTGCCTGGTGGCCCTGCCGGAGCTGCTCGCCCAATCCGACGTCGTCAGCCTGCATGCGATGGTGACGCCAGAAACGCGGCACATGATCGACGCCAGTGCCCTGCGACGCATGAAGCCGAACGCGTTGCTCGTAAACACGGCGCGGGGCGCGCTTGTAGACGAGGACGCGTTGGCACGGGCCCTCACCCAAGGACGGATCGGAGGGGCGTGTCTCGACGTGTTCGCCGCGGAACCCGTGACCGCATCCCATCCGTTTGTCGGGGCACCCCGGACGATTGCGTCACCGCACATTGCCGCTCAAACGGTGGAGGCACAGGACCGTGAAGTGACACAGACGATCGAGGACGTCATGCGTGTGCTGAACGGTGGCGAGCCGGTGTACTCGCCGGGGGCGTAAGTGAGTCGAGATCCAGGAAGTTGTTGAAGGGGGAAGGCCATGTATCGTCCGCGTGGGATCGTTGCGTCGCTCGTCACGAACTTCACGTCTTCAGGGGCGCTAGATCGAAAGGGAATCGTCGCGACGGTGGATTTCCTGGCGCGCCAGGGCGTTCATGCGGTGTGCATCTGCGGCGGGACCGGTGAAGCGCTCTCGCTTACCGACGAGGAGCACGCCGCTGCAGTCGAGGCGGCGGTGGAGGGCGCCGCCGGACGGTGCGCCGTCGTGGCCGGCGCGCTGTACGTCGACCCCATGCGGATCGCAGTCGCCGGGCGCGCGGCCGCGCGCGCCCGAGCGGACGCGGTCATGATCATCCCCCCGTACTTTGTGCGTCCGTCCCCGGA
>DASQGM010000379.1:0-9568 GCA_035632615.1 bacterium
GGTAGCGGCACCGCGCTCCCGATGACGCCCCGGAGCGGCTGGCCACGGCCGGCCGCCCGCGACGGCGTGAGCCCGTGGCGGGTGACCGCCGTGTTCGTGGTTTGGGTGCTCGCGTGCCTCTGCCTGCTCGGCCGCATGGTGGATCTTCAGGTGATCCGCGGCGGCGCGCTCCAGCGCCTGGCGCTTCGCCAGCAACTGGAGTCGGTGCAGATCCCCGGCCGCCGCGGCCTGATCGTCGACCGCGTGGGACGTCCCCTCGCGATGAACGTTGAGGTGGACTCGGTGTACGCGGTGCCGCGCGCGATCGACGACCCCGAGGCGTTTGCCGCGCGGGTCGCGCCGGTGCTCGGCCTGCCCCCGACGGAGGTGCTCCACCGCCTCAAGCGCGGCGGTCCCTTCTTCACGTGGCTCGCGCGGCGCCGGCCGATGACGATGGCACGCGCGCTGACCGCGCTCGATCTCGGCCACGCCGTCGGGATCGTGCCCGAGACCCGGCGCGACTACCCCAACGGGCCTCTCGCCGGCAGCGTGATCGGCTTCACCGGCACGGACGACGCCGGGCTCGCCGGACTGGAGCTCGCACAGGACCGGTTCCTCCGCGGAGCCAGCGGGCGCGCCACGGCGGATCGCGACGCGATCGGGCGGGAGCTCGTGCAAACGCTGCGGATCGTCACGCCGCCGCGCGACGGGGACACGCTGGTGCTCACGCTCGACGAGGTGATCCAGCACATCGCCGAGCGCGAACTTCAGCAGGAGATCGATCAGACCAGCGCCGACGGCGGCGTCGCGATCGTGATGAATCCTCAGACCGGAGCGATCCTCGCCCTGGCGGCGCTGCCGTCGTTTGATCCCGGTCAGTACCAGAAGGCGCCCGCGGCGTTGTGGAAGAACCGCGCCGTGGCCGACCTGTACGAGCCAGGGTCCACGTTCAAGCTGTTCCTCGCCGCCGCCGCCATTGCGAGCCACACGATCACGCCGGACGACCGGTTTCAGGATCCCGGACAGATTCGCATCAACGGCGCCACGATCCACGACGCGGAGAAGTCTGAGCACTTCGACGCGCTCAGCCTGACCGACATCATCAAGTACTCGAGCAACGTCGGCGCGGCGCAGGTCGCGACGCGGCTCGGCAAGTCGACGTACGATGCCTACATCCGCCGGTTCGGCTTCGGGAGCCCCACCGGGATCGATCTTCCCGGCGAGGCCTCGGGCATCATCCGGCCGATCGGCCAGTGGCTCGGGCCGACCCTTCAGAACATCGCGTTTGGGCAGGGGATCTCGGTCACCCCGATCCAGCTCCTCGTCGCGGCGTCCTCGCTGGCGACGGGCGGCATGGAGGTGCGCCCCCATCTGGTCGCCGTCGTCCGCGACGCCACGGGCCACGTCGTCGCCACCCCGGACGACGCGGTCCCCCACCGGGTAATCTCCTCGGGTGTGGCCGGCCAGGTGCTGGCGATGATGCGGCAGGTGGTGGCGGGGGGGACCGGCGTCAAGGCGCAGATCCCCGGATACAGCGTGGCCGGGAAGACGGGCACCGCGCAGAAGCCGAGCCCGGCCGGCGGCTACGAATCGGGCGCGTACGTGGCGTCGTTCGTCGGCGTCGTCCCCGCGAGCAACCCGGTCCTCGCGATCCTCGTGGTGGTGGACCGTCCCCACGGGGTCTACTACGGCGGCGACGTCGCGGCGCCGGTGTTCCGGGAGATTGCGCGCCAGGCGCTATGGTACATGCGGGTGCCGCCGACCGCGCCCGTCGCCGTGTCGGAAACCGCGCAGGCAACCGCCGCGGGCGGCCAGCCCGCCGGGAGCGGCGGCGGGCCAGCGCGCGGGCACTGAGGCGGCCGGCACGCGCCTATCGGCGGGCGCGCGATCTTGCTATAGTGGAACTCGGGCAGCCGGAGCCGGTACGTGCCGGACCGGCCCCGGGCTCGGAGGAGCGAGGATGCGGTTAGCAAACCTCCTGGCGGCTCTCCCGGCGTCACCGCGGGGAGACGGCCCGGTGGTGCTCGGCTCCCGGGATCGTGAGATCGCGGGATTGGCCTATCACTCGGCGCAGGTGCGGACCGGCGACCTCTTCGCCGCGATCCGCGGGCTTTCCCAGGACGGGCACCGGTACGTCTCGGACGCGGTCCGGCGCGGTGCCGTCGTGGTGCTCGTCGACCACGCGCTGCCGGACGTTGGGGCGACCCAGGTGGTCGTCCCCGACACACGGCAGGCCCTGGCGCACGCGGCCGCGGCCTTCTACGGGAGCCCGTCTGCGTACCTGTGGGTGTGCGGCGTGACCGGGACCAACGGCAAGACCACGACCACGTACCTGCTGGAAGCGATCCTCGCGCGGGCCGGCAGGCGCGTCGGGCTCATCGGCACGCTCGGCGCGCGGTTGCTCGGGGCTCCCGTGGAGTTCCACCCCACGACGCCCACGACCCCGGAAGCGCCGGACGTCCAGCGCCTGCTCGCCGAGATGCGGGACGCCGGCGCCGGCGACGTGGTCATGGAGGTCACTTCCCATGCGCTGGCGCTGCATCGGGTCGACGCGTGCCGCTTCGGCGCGGCCGTGTTCACCAACCTCACGCAGGATCATCTGGACTTCCACGGCGACCTCGCGGGCTACCGGGACGCCAAGGCGCGGCTGTTCGAGTTGGTCGCACCCGACGGGCTGAGCGTCGTGAACGCCGACGACGAGGCGGGCGCCGCGATGGCCGGCCGCAGCCGGGCCCGCGTCTGGACCTATGGGATCGAGCGGCCCGCGGATGTGCGCGCGGAGGGGCTCAAGCTCGGGCCCCGCGGAACACGTTGCTCCGTGGCGTGGCCGGGCGGACGCATGCCCCTGGCGTTGCCGCTTCCGGGCCGGTTCAACGTCGCGAACGCGCTCGCCGCGGCGGCGGTGGCGCTGGCGCGCGGGATCGCGCCGGAGGTCGTGTGCGGCGCGCTCGACACCGTTCCCGGCGTGCCCGGTCGCTGCGAACTGGTGGACGAGGGGCAGCCGTTTACGGTCATCGTAGACTATGCGCACACCCCGGACGGGCTCGAGAAGGTGCTGCGTCTCGCCCGCGAGGTCGCGACGGGACGCTGCGTGACGGTGTTCGGGTGCGGGGGCGACCGCGACCGGACGAAGCGGCCGATGATGGGGCGCATCGGGACGGTGCTCGCCGACTACGCGGTGTTCACCTCCGACAATCCGCGCAGCGAGGACCCGGGGGCGATCATCCGCGAGATCGAGGTCGGCGCCGCAGGGCAGAACTTCGAGAGCGAGCCGGACCGGCGCCTGGCGATCGGGCGCGCGCTGGCGTTGGCCCGCGCGGGCGATGTCGTGGTGATCGCCGGGAAGGGCCACGAGCCGTACCAGATTCTTCGGGACCGCACGATCGCGTTCGACGACCGCGAGGTGGCGCGGGAGCTGCTCCGCGCCGGCCGCACGCAGCTTGGAGCGCACCCGTGAGATCCGTCAAACAGCCGACCCAGGGCCCACGCGAATTCGCATTGTCGCAGCGGATGCGCGGGGTGGGCCGAGGCATCGCGTGACGCTTGCGAGCGGGCGGGAGCGCCCCGCGTCGCCGCCGCCCGAGCTGGCCGTTCGCGAGATCGCGGCGGCCTGCGGCGGCGTCGTGGTCCGGGGCGATCCGGAGGCGTCCGCCCGCGGCGTCACGGTGGATAGCCGCGCCGTCTCGCCCGGCATGTTGTTCGTCGCGCTGCGGGGCGAGCGGACGGACGGGCATCGGTTCGCGGCCGAGGCCTGTCGGCGGGGTGCTGCGGCGGTGTTGGGGGCGCTCGATGTGCCGGACGTGCCTCCCGAGGTTGCGATGATCGTCGTCCCGGACACGCTGCACGCGCTGCACGCGCTCGCGCGGAGCGTGCGGGACCGCCAGGGGCTGCGGGTGATCGGTATCACCGGGAGTGTCGGGAAGACCTCGACCAAGGAGCTGACTGCGGCGCTGGCCGGCCGGATGTTCCGCACCGTCAGGTCGCCGCGCAACTGGAACACCGAGATCGGGATCCCGCTCGTGCTCGCGAACGTGCCGCGCGACGCGGAGGTCGCGGTGGTCGAGCTGGCGATGCGGGGACCGGGACAGATTCGCGAGCTCGTGGCCGTGTCGCGGCCCGAGATCGGCGTCGTCACGAACGTGGGAGAGTCCCACCTGGACTTCTTCGACGGCCGTGAGGCCCTCGCCGAGGAGAAGAGCGTGCTGGTCGAAGGGCTGCCGGCGGACGGGGTCGCGATTCTCAACGCAGACGACGCGCTGGTGCTCGCGATGCGCCGGCGCACACCGGCGCGCGTGCTGACGTTCGGGCTGCGCGCCGGCGACGTCACGGCGAGCGCGATCCGCGTGCTGCCGGGCGAGGGAAGCGCGTTTCGCCTCCGCACGCCCGCGGGCGAGGCCGAGGTCCTGCTCCACCTGCCAGGCCGGCACGCGGTCCTGAACGCGCTCGCGGCCGCGGCGGCCGGCGTCGCGCTCGGCGTGCCGGTGGGGGAGATCGCGTTGGGGCTCGGCGGCGCGTCGATGCTGCCGATGCGGCTGGCCGTGCGCCGGGTCGGCGAGGTCACGCTCGTGGACGACACCTATAACAGCAGCCCCCAGTCGATCGAGGCCGCGCTGGATGTGGTCGACGAGCTGCCCGGCGCGCCGCGGATCGCCGTGCTCGGCGACATGCGGGAGCTCGGGGCGGCGTCGGGCGACGCGCACCGTCGCGTCGGGCGGCTCGTTGCGGGCAGGCGGCTCGACCTGGTGATCGCGTTCGGTCCGCTGGCCGCCGAGCTGGCCGAGTCGGCGACCGAAGCGGGCGGCGTCCGGGTCACCCACACGCTGGACCCGATCGAGGTGCTGCGCCTGCTCCGGCGCGAGCTGCGACCCGGCGCGGTGGTGTTGATCAAGGGTTCGCGGGCGCTGGAGATGGAGCGGATCGTGGCGGGCCTCGAGGGCGGCGCGGGCGTCGGGGACGCAGCCCTGCGCGGTCGGGGGCTCGCGTGGGCGTGACCCCGGCCCTCTCGGCGTGGGGGCTCGCGGTCGCGTTGACCCTCGCCGCCGGTGCCCCGGTCGTGGCGTGGCTCCGGCGGACCGGGGTGGCGCAGATCGTGCGCGACGACGCGCCCCGCCGCCACGCGGAGAAGGCCGGGACCCCGACGATGGGGGGCGTGCTGATCATCGCCGCGGGGCTCGCCGCCGCGCTGATCGTCGCGGCCGCGGCTGGCCGGGTCTCGCGCGACCTCGCGGTCGGGCTCGCCGTGATCGCGATCTTCGCTGCGGTCGGCGGCGTGGACGATGCACTGGGAATCGTGAGGGGCCGGAACCTCGGGCTCCGCGCGCGGGAGAAGTTCGCCCTGCAGATTCCCGTTGCCCTCCTGCTCGGCGTGTACGTGGCGCGCGTGTCCGGCCTAGGCAGCGCCGTGGGCCTGCCCGGGACGCCGTGGCACCTGGAACTGGGCTGGGTGTATCCGCTGCTGTGCGTGCTGCTGGTGGTGGGGATGGCGAACGCGGTGAACCTGACTGACGGGCTCGACGGTCTGGCGGCCGGCAGCGTGGCGATCGCCGCGGCGGCGCTGGTGGTGCTGATCGGCCGCGCCGGCGCCGCCCCGGCGGCCGTGATCGCGGCGGCCGGTGCCGGCGCGGCGCTCGGCTTTCTCTGGTTCAACGCCCATCCCGCGCGGGTGTTCATGGGCGATGTGGGCTCGCAGGGGCTCGGGGCGGCGCTCGCCGTGACCGGGGTCCTGGCCAAGCTGGAGATCGCGATGTTGATCGTCGGCGGCGTGTTCGTCGTCGAGGCGTTGTCCGTGGTCCTCCAGGTCGCGTACTTCCGGCTCACCGGGGGGCGGCGCCTGTTCCGCATGAGCCCGCTGCACCACCACTGTGAGTTGAGCGGGTGGACGGAGACCCAGACCGTCGTGCGGTTCTGGGTGTGCGGCGTCCTCTTGGCGGCGCTCGGGATGGGGCTGGCGTCGTGATCGCCGACGTGGTGCGCCGGCTGCGGGGCAAGTCGATCCACGTCGTGGGGCTGTCCGGCACCGAGGGGTCCACGGTCGTGGAGTTTCTGTTGCGCCACGGGCTTACCGGCATCACCGCGCACGACCTGCAGACCCGGGACACGTTCGCGGACGCGTTCCGCCGGGCGCACGCGTGGCTGGAGCCGGTCGAGCGGGAGGCGGCGGTCGCGCGCATCCTGGCCGCGCCGATCACCCTCCGGTTTCGCGACCGCTACCTGGAGGGGATCGCCGACGCAGGCATCATCTACACGACGCAGGCGTGGTTCCGGTATCCAGAGAACGCGCCGGTCCGCCGGGCCCGGGACGCCGGCGTGCCGCTCAGCAGCATGACCGCGCTGTTTTTCGAGACGGTGCCGTGCCCGATCCTCGGCGTAACGGGCACCAACGGGAAGTACACGGTCGCGCACCTTGCGGCGATGATGCTCGAGGAGAGCGGTTGCCGCGTGTTTTCGAGCGGCAACGATCGGACGCACGTGCCGATCCTGTACCGGCTCGACGAGGTGACGCGCGACGCGATCCTCGTGCTGGAGATCAGCAACCGTCAGCTCGTGGGGTTGCCGTACAGCCCGCACATCGCCGTGATCACGAACCTGGCAAGGCACCACCTGGACGACCACGGTTCGTTCGAGGCGTACGTGGAGACGAAGCGGGGGATTCTGGCGCACCAAGGCGCGGGCGACCGTGCCATCCTCAACGGCGATGATCCGACGACGCGCGCGCTCGCGCCGGGCGCGCCGGCCCCGACGCTGCTGTGGAGCCGGCTCCGGACGCTCGACGAGGGCGCCTGCGTCGTGGACGGGCAGATCGCGCTCCGGCTCGACGGCCGCGAGGAGCGGGTCGGCCCGGCGGCGCTTCCGGTTCCCGGCGCGCACGCGCTCGAGAACGCGCTTGCGGCAGCGCTGGCGGCGCGCGTCGCTGGCGCTGCCCCCGGGGCGATCGAGGCCGTGCTGCGGCGGTTCCGGGGGCTGCCGTACCGGTTGCGCTTTGTCGCGGAGATCGCGGGCGTGCGGTACTACGAGGACTCGCTCGCCACCAACCCGGCCGCGGCCGTCGCGGCCGTGCTCGCGTTCGACCGGCCGCTCGTGCTCCTCGCGGGCGGACAGCGGCCGGGCGCCACCGCGGGTGATTTCCGGCCGCTCGCCGATGCCCTGCGGAACCGCCCGCCGCGCGCCGTCGTGGTGTTCGGCGCCATGGCGTCTCGGATCGCGGACGCGATCGGCGAGGTCGGCGGGAATGTGCGCGTCGTCCGATGCGAGACGCTGGACGAGGCGGTGGCGGCCGCGCGCGCGCTCGCGCGGCCCGGTGACGCCGTCAGCCTGTCGCCGGCGTGTGAAAGCTTCGACCAGTTTCGCGACTACCGCCACCGCGCCGAGCGCTTCTGCGAGCTGGTCGCGGCGCTCGAGCGGGACGCGGCGATCGGGGGGCCGGAGCCCCCGGCGGGATCCAGGGACGCGTTGCCGCGGGGAGCGGGGAGCGTCGAACCGTGGAACTGATCCACAAGCGCGGGGCGGCGTGGGGGCTGTTCCTGACCGTGCTGGCGCTCGGCGGCATCGGCGTCGTGATGGTGTACAGCGCGAGCGCGGTCGTGGCGCAGGCGCAGTACCATGACAGCGCGTGGTTTCTCAAGCGCCAGCTCCTCTACACCGTGATCGGGCTCATCGGCATGTCGGTCGCGTGGCGGCTGCACTACGCGCGGCTCCGGCAGATCACCCTCCCGCTCCTGGCAATCACGTTCGTGTCGCTCCTGCTGGTGCTCGTGCCGCACATCGGCCGCGAGGCGGGGGGCGCGCGCCGGTGGCTGGCGTTCGGCGGGCCGCTCAACTTCCAACCGGCCGAACTCGCCAAGCTGGCGATCATCCTGTATCTCGCCAACTTCCTCGCCAACCGCGGGGAACGCACGCGGGAATTCCGCGCGGGCATGATCCCGCCGGTGATCGTGTTGCTGGCGCTCGCTCTGCCGATCGTAAAGCAGCCCGATCTGGGCTCCGCGCTGATCCTGGCGCTCATCGCGTTCGTGCTGTTGTTTGTCGGCGGCGCGCGCCTCGGCCATCTCGCCCTGGCCGCGGGCGTGGCGGTGCCCGCGGTGCTGGCCGTGATCCTGCGCGCGGGGTACCGGAGCCACCGGCTGTTCGCATTCCTCGACCCGTGGAAGGACCCGCGGGGAACCGGGTTTCACATCATCCAGTCGCTGCTCGCCCTCGGGTCGGGAGGCCTGGTCGGCCTGGGCCTGGGGCACAGCCGGCAGAAGTTCTTCTACCTGCCGGAGCGCCACACCGATTTCATCTTCTCGATCATCGGCGAGGAGCTCGGCCTGGCCGGGACCGCCGCGGTGATTATCCTGTTCCTGCTCCTCGCGGTCTGGGGGTACCGGATCGCGTCGCGCGCGCCCGACCGGTATGGGGCGCTGCTGACGTCGGGACTGACGACGATGATCGTGGGGCAGGCGGTCCTGAACATCGGCGTCGTCTCGGGATCGCTGCCGATCACGGGCGTGCCGCTGCCCTTCATCAGCTTCGGCGGATCGTCGCTGGTGCTGAGCTACATCGCGATCGGCATCCTGTTGAACGTGTCCCAATACGCCCACGAGGAAGAACCGGTCGTGGCGCGACGGCCGGCGAGGCCGGCGCACGCCCGGCGCCGGTCGGCGTGGGCCCGCGGATGAACCTGCTGCTCACCGGCGGAGGGACCGGCGGCCACGTGTACCCAGCGCTCGCGCTGGCGGAAGCGCTCCGCCGCCGCGATCCGTCGGCGCGCGTGGCGTTCGCCGGCAGCCGGGCCGGGATGGAGGCCACGCTGGTCCCGGCCTCGGGCGTCCCGTTTGTCGGGCTGCGCGTGCGCCCGCCCCGCGGGCGGTCGCTGCCGCGCACCGCCGCGTCGCTGGTCACGGGGGCGCTCAGTCTGTGGGAGGCCGTGCGGCTCGTGCGGCGGTTCCGTCCGGACGCGATCGTCGCGACCGGCGGGATCGCGGCGGCCCCCGTGGTCATCGTCGGCGCGGCGCTGCGGGTGCCCGTCGTCATCGTGGAGGGCAACGTGCTGCCCGGTCGGATCAACCGCGTGCTCGCCCGGTGGTGCCGCGCGGCCGCGGTGGCGTGGGACGACGCCGTCCCGCTCATGCCGGCGCGCCGGGTGATCGTTACCGGGCTGCCGATCCGCCGCGAGGTGTGCGAGACCCGCAGAGCCGACGGCCTGCGGGAGTTCGGTCTGGCGTCCGGCCGGCACACGGTGCTCGTGCTGGGAGGGAGCCAGGGCGCGTCGCCCCTCAACGCCGCGGTGGAGGACGCCGTAGAGCGCCTCCGGGAACGCCGGGACATTCAGGTCTTGCATCAGGTCGGCGGCGGCTGGACCGGCGCCGCGGGCGCGCGCGAGGACCGTACCGTCGGCGGGGTGCGGTACGTGCGCGTGCCGTACGTCGAGCACATCGGCGCCGCCTACGCGTCCGCAGACCTTGTTGTGAGCCGTTGCGGCGCCACCGCGCTCGCGGAGATCACCGCAGCGGGGCTGCCGGCGATCCTCGCCCCGTATCGCTACGCGGCGGACGATCACCAGGCCCGGAACGCCGAGCCGCTGGTGCGCGCCGGCGCGGCGTCCGTGATC
>DASQGM010000380.1:0-6560 GCA_035632615.1 bacterium
CTATGCGTGGTGGACGCACCGAAGGTCGTGCCCGGTCTAAAGACCGCGCATCCTCGCCGGCACGGACGCCGCGGCTTGTCCCATCGCCGTCCCGGCCCCGTTTGCGGGTACGCGGTTCGCGATCGCGATCCCGGCGATGACGAGCAGCGTGCCCCCGATCAGCCGCGCGTTGAGCGGCTCGCCGAGAAACGTGACCCCCAGCACCAGGCCGATGACTGGAAAGACGTAGGCCACCACGGTCGCGCGTGTGGCCCCCCACGCGCCGATCAGGTAGTAGTAGAGGAGATAGGCGACACAGGAACCGAGCAGGCCCAGCCACACGAGGGCGAGCCACGTGATCGGCAGGTGTGGGAACCGCACGGGATGATCCACGACCGGAACGGCCAGCCAGAGCATCACGTCCGCCGCGAACACCGCGGTTGCGGCCTGGAGCACCGGCGGCTGACCGCGCAGGTATCGTCGGGAGAACGTGGCCGCCACCGCGTAGCTGAGCGAGGCGACGAGGACGGCGGCCTGGCCCAAGAGGCCGCTCTGCAGCACGCCGGGGCCGAGGTCACGGCTCATCAGCACCACCACACCCGCAAACCCCAGCGCCAGGCCGGAGGCGCGCGGCCGGGTGATCTTCTCATCGTGAAGCCAGAAGTGCGCGATGACGAGGGCGAACAGCGGCGTCGTGCCGTTGAGGATCGCCGCGAGGCCCGAGGCGATCCGTGTCTCTCCCCACGGGATCAGCGCGAAGGGCAACGCGGTATTCAGCGTACCGAGCACGAGCAACCGTCCCCAGAGACGCAGGTCGCGGGGAAATGGCTGCCGCATCGCCCGCACGACCACCAGCAGCCCGGCGAGCCCAAACAGGAGCCGAAACGCGGCGAGCGTCACCGGGCCGGTGTCAGCCAGCGCGATCTTGATCCACAGAAACGACGACCCCCAGATCGTCCCAAGCAGCCAAAATGCCGCCCATTGCCGCACCTTCATACCGCACGACACCTCCGTCGCCCAGATACGGGGCGATCACAGCGTACACGCACCCGGCCGTCCGAATCTATCCGACCCCGGGCGCCGAACTCTCCCGGCCGATCCAACTTTGGTTGTAAGGGAGATCCCGCCGAAATACAATAGGAGAACATAGGCGATAGACGGCAATTCACGATACAGTCATATGGGAGGCTCGACATGACTTTGACTTCCAAGGTCGATATCGATATCACGGACTGGCGGTTACTGCACGAGCTGCAAGATAACGCTCGCCTGACGTACGCGGAGTTGGGACGGCGCGTCGGGCTCACCCAACCGGCCGTGGCGGAGCGGGTGCGGCGGCTCGAGGAAGCGGGGGTGATCACCGGCTATCACGCCGAGCTGGATCCGCGGACACTCGGCCGCCCGCTGCTCGCGTTCGTGCGCGTGACGCTGGCACGGGCCGAACGGTCCGCCGCGCTCGGTGCGTCGGTCCGCGAGTGGTCGGAGGTCATCGAATGCCACCGCATCACCGGCGAGAACTGCTACATCATGAAGGTCGCGCTCACGTCCGTGGAGCATCTCGAGGCGTTCATCAACCGCGTCACGCAGTACGGACAGCCCATCACGTCGCTCGTCCTCTCCTCGCCGATGTCGCGCCGGACCCTCGGACCCGCCGAGGCCCAGCCGTCAGACGACGCGCGGCTCGCAGGCTCGAGAGGCGCATGATCGATGGACACACCCACCAACGCCCCGATCTTGCGGGCCATTCGGGCGCGTCGGGACGAGTTCATCGCCACGCTCTTCCGGCTGCTCCGCCAACCGTCGATCAGCACCCAGGACATCGGCGTGGCCGAGTGCGCGAGCCTCGTCGTGGCGGTGCTGCAGGAGCACGGATTGGCCGCGCGCCTGCTCCCGACCGATGGACATCCGGTGGTCTACGCCGAGCGGCGGGTCTCGGAGGACGCGAACACCCTCCTCATCTACGGCCACTACGACGTGCAGCCGCCCGAGCCGCTCGACGCCTGGCTGAGCCCCCCGTTCGACCCGACGATACGAGACGGCCGGATCTACGCGCGGGGCGCCGGTGACAACAAGGGGCAGTTCCTCGCGCACGTCCTGGCGCTGCGCCTGCTGGACGAGTTGGGGCGCCCGCCCCGGCTCAACGTCAAGTTCCTGATCGAGGGCGAGGAGGAGAACTCGAGCCCGCATCTGCCCGCCTTTGTCGCGGCGCACGCGGGCACGCTCGCGGCCGACGCGCTGTTCGCGGCCGACGGCCCGATGCACCTCTCGAACCGGCCGATCGTCTTCTTCGGCCTGCGGGGCATCCTCACGATGGAACTGGAGGCGGTGGGGCCGAATCGTGACCTGCACTCGGGCAACTTCGGCGGCCCGGTGCCGAACCCGATCTGGACGCTGGTCGAGCTGCTGGGCACGATGCGGTCCCCGGAGGGACGCGCGACGATCGACGGATTCTACGATCGCGTGGTCCCGCCGACAGCCTACGAACGCGACGCGATGGCGGGCATCCCGTTCGACGCGGGCGCCTCCAAGGCGGACCTGGGCATCGACGAGTTCGCGGGTCCCGCGGAGCTCTCGTACTTCGAGAAGATCATGTTCCAGCCGACGCTCAACATCACCGGCATCGCCGGCGGGTACGCCGGCGCGGGCTCGAAGACCGTCATTCCTTCGCGCGCCGTGGTCAAGCTCGAAACGCGCCTGGTCCCCAACCAGGACCCCGCCGAGATCTTCGCCAAAGTCGAGCGCCACGTCCGCGCGCACGCGCCGCACGTGACGATCCGCAGCCTCGGGGGCACGCGGCCCTCGAAGACGTCGCCCGAGCTGCCCGTGTCCCGGGCGGTCACCCAGGCGATCGCCGACGCCTACGGCGTCCCGCCGGTCGTAATGCCGGTACTCGGGGCCTCGGGGCCAAACTACCTCTTCACCGACGTGCTGTGCATGCCGGCGATCTGCGCGACCTACGGGCCGCACGACGAGAACAACCACTCGCCCAACGAGAACATGACGATCGAGTCGTTCCTGAGCGGCATCTGCGCGAGCGCGTTCGTGCTCGAGCGCGTCGCGGCGATGCCCAAGGGGTCCTTCGCACAGCCCGGGTCCGCCTCGCCGCCGAACCCGTAGCCGGGCACGGCGCGCGGCCGGGAAACGCTCCGGCGACACGTCCCTCGCTATGCGCGCCTAATCTTGGCCGCCAGCCGCTCGGCCAGGAGGATTGCGCCGATGCCCACCAGCAGGTGCAAGACCCGGATCACCCAGTGGGCGCCTCCGGTCATGAGCCGCGTCTGCGTGAGGCCAAGGACCAGCACGAAGACGCCCCACAACGCGGCAAGCGGAATCGCCCGCGAGCGGACGCGCGCTCCCGCGGCGAGCGCGGCCAGCGCCCACAACAGGAGCACGAGCACCACGCCGACGAGCATGTGCACGGGGACGAACCGCAGCGCGCGGCCCCACCAGAAGGCCAGCCCCAGGACGAGCAGAACCACCCACGCCAACCGGAAGAGCATCAGGAGTGCCGTTGCTGCGACCCGCATCCTGTTCAACACCTCCCTGTTCGGACGACGCACGACATTCTGGATGATATCATCTTACCGCCGCCGTGCACGCGGGCGCGCCTCGTCACATCGAACATATCGACAGAACGCGGCGGGGGTGAGGAATGGACGACAGCATCGGCATCCTTCTCGACGTCCAAACCCGCAGCTACGACCGGGCGGGATCGGGCATCCGGGAGTCGTACCCGCGAAGCAGCGCCATGGACGCCTCGAGGCTCGCCGCGTTCCTCACGCGCAAGGTCTACGCCGTGCTGGCCACCGGGAGGCCGGACGGCCGGCCCCACGCCGCTCCGATCGCGTTCTCCGTCTGGGGTGGCGCGTTCTGGATCGCCACGGTCGCGGGGACCCGCCTGCGCAATCTCCGCGCCCGGCCGTACGCGTCGATCGTGGTCGCGGACGGCGATGTCCGGGCCGAGCACCGCGCGGTCATCGCGGAGGGCCCGGTGACGATCCACGACGGGAACGATCTCGCCGCCGTGGGCGCCGAGTTCGCGGAGGAATGGCGCGCCCGCCATGGATCCCGGCCGGCGTGGGCCGCCGCCGTGGTGGAGCTGCGTCCCGAACGGGTCTTCTCGTTCGACGGGACGCTCGAGCCGCGCTGACGAGATAGAGGCGAGAAGCGGACGCCCCGCCCGCTTACGCCGTGAGCAGGATCGGCGCGTCCCGCGTGATCACCAGCGTGTGCTCGTAGTGCGCGGAGAGGCTCCCGTCCGCCGTACGGACGGTCCACCCGTTGGGGTCGAGGAGACCCCGCCCCGTCCCGGCCGCGATGATCGGCTCGATGGTGATGACGAGCCCTTCGGTGAGTCTGGCGCGGGAGTCGGGGTCGGGATAGTTGGGCACGCTCGGCGCCTCGTGGATCGTGCGGCCGACGCCGTGTCCTCCCAGCTCCGGCATGACGTGAAACCCCCGGCGGGTCGCCTCGAGCGTGACGGCGCGGCCGATCTCGCTGATCCGGGCGCCCGCCCGGGCGACCCGTGCCGCCTGCCGGAACGCCCGCTCGGCGCAGTCCACGATCGCCTCGGCCGAGCCGCGTAGCGGACCGACCCCGACGGTCACCGCGGCGTCCGCCAGCACCCCGCCCTTCTCCGCCACGACGTCGAGCTTGACCAAGTCGCCCGGGTGAAGGACGCGCTCGCCGGGGATCCCGTGGACGGCCTCGTCATTGACGCTGATGCAGACGGCGCCTGGGAATCCATAGACTTTGGGCGGCGACGGCTCGGCGCCGTGCTCGGCCAGCACCCGCGCGCCGATGCGATTCAGCTCCTCCGTCGTCGCGCCCGGGCGCACCGCCGCCGCCATCACGTCGAGCGCCCTGCGAACGATCCGGCCGATGATCCGCAGCCGATCGAGCTCCTCGGGCGAGGTAACGGACATGTCCTACGCGCTCGCCCGGTTCAGCCGCTCGATCGAGGCGGCGGACAGCTCGAGCCGGGTCGCCGCGATCAGCTCGCTGAGCTGGTCCACGGTCGTGGCGCTCGCGATCGGGGCGGTCATGCCCGGACGCGCGATCAACCATGCCAGCGCCACCGCGGCGGGCGTCGAGCGGTGCTGTTGCGCGACCTCGTCAAGCGCCGCGAGGATGGCGAATCCGCGATCGTTGAAGAACCTGCGCTTCACGCCCTGCCCGCGGGCGCTTTTCGAGAGATCCGCCTCGGTCCGATACTTGCCCGTGAAGAATCCGCTCGCCAGCGAGGAATAGCTGATGACGCCGATCCCCGCGCTCCGACAGAGCGGCTCAAGCGCCGCCTCGTAGTCGGCGCGGTCATGGAGATTATACAGTGGCTGCAGGCTCTCGTATCGTGGATAGCCGTGCCGCTTGCTGACGTCCAGCGCCTCCGACAGCCGCTCCGCGCGGTAGTTCGACGCGCCGATCGCCTTGACTTTGCCCTGGGCGACGAGGTCCGCGTACACCCCCAACGTCTCCTCGAGCGGCGTGTCCGCATCATCGACGTGGGACTGATACAAGTCGATGTAGTCCGTTTGCAGGCGCGTCAGCGAGGCCTCGACCGCACGGGTGATGTAGGCGCGGGAGAGCCCTTTGCCGGGCGCGCCCATGTCGGACCCCACCTTGGTGGCGATGATGACCTTGTCCCGGTTGCGTCGCTGCTTCATCCAGCGGCCGAGGACGGTCTCGGATTCACCGCCCTTGTTACCCGGCGCCCACTTCGCGTACACGTCCGCCGTGTCGATGAAGTTCATGCCGGCCGCCACGAACGCGTCGAGCACTTTGAATGACGCCGGTTCGTCCGCGGTCCAACCGAAGACGTTTCCGCCGAGACACAGCGAGGACACGTCCAGCCCGGAGTTGCCCAGCCTGCGCTTCTGCATCGCCATCCCCCCCTCGTGTACGGCCGGATCTCACGCGAAACGGCCGGCCGGACACACATCGGCGTGCGCATGTCGCCGGTGCGCTTGGTCGGATCGATTCGGAACCGGCAGCTATCGGTGGACGCCGACGTCTCCGCGGCCGCACTCGCGTGGCGACGCGGGTCCAACAAGCGGTAACGGCCCAAGACCGCCCCGGATGCCCAGACGGATTCCCGGCATCGTCGAACAGCGCGCCGGGCCCGCGCGGGACGACGGCGCTACCGCCGCTCGAACGCCAGCCGCACGCCCAACCCGATCATGACCGTGCCGGCCAGCGCGCTCAGCCCACGCTGCACGCGGGGCCCGAAGTATCGCCCGGCTTGGGCGACCGCCGCGCCGTACACGTGAAGCCATCCGAGCGTGAGGAGCGCGAACACGGCGACCATCACCAGCAGCCGCTCGGCGGAATCCCCGTGACGGACGAATTGTGGAACGATGCTGAGGAAGATCACGGCGGCCTTTGGATTGAGCAGATTGTTGAAGAGCCCCTGCCAGAACGCACGGTCGGCTGCCGAGGACGTGCGCGGGCTCGAGACGGGCGGCGCGCCGCGTCCGCGGGGACCGCGGGCCGCCGCGACGAGACTCCGGAGCCCGAGGGCCGTAAGATACACCGCGCCGGCGAGCTTCATCACGGTGAACGCCGCCACGGACGCCCCGAGCAAC